>QAKL01000113.1 GCA_003343815.1 Clostridiales bacterium | reverse complement strand
GTTAGGGTGATTGTTAAGAGGGTTTAAGGGGGGAAATCGAATCCCCCCTAACCCTCTTAACGAAAAAGATTTTAATGTTTTGTTTACAAAAAAGTATAGCATTTCCCTTTCAACTAAGGTATAATGATAAAAAAGTCACTTTAAGCGACATATACAGGAGGTAGCAAAATGAGTTTTTTTCAAAACACCTGCAAACCTGACGGGTTAGGCGGTAAATTGATGGTGAAAATGATGAATTACGGCCACCGCGAGCTGTCTAAATGGGGATTTTCCCAACTTGATCTCCGCGACAATGTGCAAATTCTAGACGCAGGCTGCGGAGGCGGAGCCAATGTCGCTCTCTGGCTTGAAAAATGCCCCCACAGCTGCGTCACAGGCATAGATTACTCTGCTGTAAGCGTAAACGAAAGCCAAAAATTAAACGAAAGCGCTATAAAAGCGCACAGATGCGAGATCCTCCAAGCAAGTGTCGCCCAATTACCTTTCCCAGACGCGCAATTTTCCTATGTTTCCGCCTTTGAAACGATTTATTTCTGGCCCGATTTGGTCAGCTGCTTTCGCGAAATTAACCGCGTCCTCCAAGCTGGCGGCATTTTTTTCATCTGCAACGAATGCGACGGCACCGATTCCCGCGACGAAAAATGGACGAAAAAAATCAACGGGATGCGCATTTATAGCGAGGAGGAAATTTACACCGCTTTAAAAACAGCCGGATTTCACAATATCAAAAGCATCCGCGAAAAGAAAAAACGCTGGCTTTATCTGAGCGCCCAAAAGTGAATTAATCACCAAAAAAGCTGCTCATTAATTAAATGAGCAGCTTTTTTACTATATGTGCTTAAAATAAAACTATTCTTTTTTCAGCTGCTTACGCAAGCGGGCTAAAGGCAGTACCAGCAAAATCGCAATCGATAGCAACGCCTCGATGCCGTTGGTGCTGCAATTATAAATGATCGAGTATCTCCAGACGTTCATCTCTCCGGCATACGCGGCAAAAAAGACTACACCGGATAAAACATTGCAAAATACTGACAGCACCGAGCAAACCAGTGCGCCCAATGCCGGACGGATTTTGCCCGTGGTGCCAAACATCCCGCTTAAACCAAACATCATATTCGGCAAAAAGTAATCCAGCATTAACTGCGCCGGATGAATGACGTAAAAGTCCGTCATTAAGCTCAATAAGCCCGACGCCACCCCGGCAGTCATGCCGACTCCCGGTCCGTAGAGGATACCGCAGAGCATTAACGGCAACATCGAGGCCAAGGACAAACTGCCACCTTGGGGATAATGATAAAACTTAATCATGCTCAAAACGAATGATAATGCGACAAACATCGCCGTCTGCACGACTAAAGAGGTCGTCCATTTGACCTTTCTCACCTCATAGAGATAAAACGCGATCCATACAAGTGATACGATAACTAAAAATGTGGGCATAAAGATTCCTCCTTTATTTTTTGGTAAACAAAAAAGCCTTCCTCCACCGACTGAATCATGGTCAGAAAGCTCCCACATCATGAGTATCTGGATCAGCTTCAGCCTCCGCCGGCATTATCCGGATCAGGTTACGGGTCGAGATGCGCTAATCTCCTCTCAGCCGCTCTGGCAGCTCCCCTAAGCAGGTTCTTTTTGTTGCTCTTATTGTAGCAAATTTTTCTTTATTGTGCAAGTAGGTGTTAATTAAACTTGTTTAAGCCTATTATCTAAATATTTATTTCACTTCATCTGCCCTTTCCCTCTTTACAAGTGTACTTAATTTTTGTATAATAGACAGCGGTTTAAACTATTGCCAAAAAGAGGTCTTTTTATGAAACATAAAGTTATTTATAAAAATCACATGGATATTCCTTGGCATGATTATATCAATCATACCGATTTAGCCATTACAGAAAGCTCACTGGCTGAAAAGGCGTCCATCATCGGCCGCACAGGCATCATGCTTTTGAGCTGCGGCACCGGAGCCTGGCGGGTGCGCACCTCGATGGATAAACTCTCAGTACTTTTGGGCGTGACCTGTACTGCCGATATCGGGCTTTTATCTATCGAATACACCTGCTTCGACGGAGAGAAAAGCTTCACCCAAGTGCTATGCCTGACCTCCACCGGAGTCAACACTTCCAAACTTAATCGCTTGGAAAAATTCGTCGACGATTTCCGCACGAGTGGCTTCAATAAAACTGGTGAGGAACTACACGCCGCTTTGGACGAAATCGAGCAGATTCATACATCATATACACCGTTGGCACTGGGATTAGCCGCAGGATTTGCCTGCGGAGCTTTTACCTTTTTATTAGGCGGCGGACCTATCGAAATGCTGTGCGCGTTTTTTGGAGCAAGTATCGGGAATTATGTCCGCATGAAAATGGCAGCAAGGCATTTGACGCTGTTTTTATGTATTACTGTTTCCGTGTCGCTCGCCTGCTTCATTTACGCCGGACTCTTGCAAGCTGCCGAATATTTGTTTAACGTTTCTGTACAGCACGAGGCAGGCTATATTTGCTCCATGCTCTTTATTATCCCGGGTTTCCCCTTTATCACCAGCGGGATCGATTTTGCCAAATTAGACATGCGCTCAGGTATCGAAAGGCTTACATATGCGCTTTTAATCGTCTTTGTCGCCACATTAGCCGCATGGGTAATGGCGATGCTGCTGCACTTGCAGCCGATAGGTTTTCTCCCGCTCGAATTATCAACCACTGAATTGATAATTTTGCGTTTTATCGCCGGTTTCTGCGGCGTATTCGGCTTTTCGGTGATGTTTAACAGTCCTGCTCGCTTAGCAGCCTCCGCCGCATTAATCGGTGCTTTCGCTAATACTTTGCGCTTGGAATTGATAGATCTGGCGCAAATCGAGCCTGCAGTTGCCGCTTTCATCGGCGCATTAGTGGCGGGACTTTTGGCCAGCGGCATCAAAAACCGTATCGGCTATCCGCGTATCGCCATCACCGTCCCCTCCATCGTCATCATGGTGCCGGGGCTTTATCTCTACCGCGCGATTTATAATTTAGGCAATATGACGCTTGACGTCTCGGCGACCTATCTGGCCTCGACAGTCTTAATCGTCATGGCGCTGCCTTTGGGCTTAATATTTGCGCGTATCCTGACCGATCCGGCATTCAGACATTGCACTTAAAAATACCCTCAAAAGAGGGTATTTTTTCATACAAAAAAGCCTACAGCGAACTGTAGGCTTAAAAATTTAAGCAAAATTATTTTACTTCAGCGGTAGCACCTGCGTCGGTCAATTTCTTAGCAGCAGCTTCAGCGTCAGCTTTTTCTACTTTCTCTTTGATGGTTTTCGGAGCGTTGTCAACTAACTCTTTAGCCTCTTTCAAGCCTAAGCCGGTGATCTCACGAACAGCTTTGATAACAGCAACTTTGTTGCCGCCAACAGCGGTCAAAACAACGTCGAACTCGGTCTGCTCTTCAGCAGCAGGAGCAGCAGCGCCGCCTGCAGCAGCAACAGCAACAGGAGCAGCAGCGGATACGCCAAATTCTTCTTCAAAAGCTTTAACCAACTCGGATAATTCGATTACGGACAATTCTTTGACCGCATCAATAATAGTTTGAATTTTTTCAGACATGTTATTCTCTCCTAATCGTTTTATTTTTAGCTATGCAGCCTTATGCAGTAGCTTCTTCTTCTTTTTTCTTGCGAATTTCTTCGAATACATAGCACAATCTTTGGATAGGTGCTTGGAAGCAAGACGCAACCTGTGCCAACAAGATTTCCTTGCTCGGCAATTCGCTCAAAGCCTGTACTTTAGCGGCATCGATAACTTCGCCCTCTAAAATACCGCCTTTGACGGTTAAAATTTTATTATCTTTGGAGAATTTGCCGATAATTCTTGCCGGAGCTACAGCATCGCTGTCGCAGAATGCAACGGAAGTAACTCCCTTAAAAGTATCGCAGATTCCTTCAAAACCGGCTTCTTTAGCGGCAATGCTTAACAAAGTGTTTTTCGCAACCACATATTTTACACCGTTTTCACGCAATTCTTTTCTCAGTTTGGTGTCTTGAGCAACGCTGATGCCACGATAGTCAACAACGACTACAGCTTGGGCAGATTTAAATTGCTCAGTCAACTCAGATACAATCTGTTTTTTACCTTCACGGCTTCCCAACAGATTCACCTCCCTAAAATTTGTTTCGTTAGCCAATATAAAAAGCCTTTGCGCTGAGACACAAAGGCAGAAATTGCAAATTTAGCAATATTGGCCTCGGCAGGATATTAAGCTTGCGCCCCTGCTGTCTACAGCGGATATTTATTTGTTACTGAATACGCAACGGATTGATCTTCACGCCGGGTCCCATGGTGGAGCTTACGCTGACGCTCTTCACATACTGACCTTTTTGTCCGACCGGTTTAGCTTTGACGATGATGTCGGACAAAGTTTTGAAGTTCTCCTCCAATTTTTCCAACTCAAAGCTTGCTTTACCGATAGGAGCATGAATAATACCGGTTTTGTCAACGCGGTATTCGATCTTACCAGCTTTAACCTCGGCGATAGCTTTCGCTACGTCCATGGTAACTGTACCGGTTTTCGGGTTCGGCATTAAGCCTTTGGGGCCTAATAAACGACCGATTTTACCGACTACACCCATCATATCCGGGGTAGCGATAGCTACATCAAAACCATACCAACCCTCTTGGATTTTGGTTACCATTTCCGGTCCACCGACAAAATCAGCACCTGCTTCTTCAGCCTCTTTGATTTTATCACCTTTCGCAAAAACCAATACGGTTCTGCTTTTACCGGTTCCGTTAGGCAGTACAACTGCACCGCGGATCTGCTGATCTGCATGACGCGGGTCTACGCCTAATCTGAATGCAACTTCTACTGTCTCGTCAAATTTTGCACTGGCGTTTTGTTTTACCAATTCCAATGCATCTTTGATTTCATACTGGGCTGTAAAATCAATTTTTTTAGCAGCATCAGTATACTTTTTACCATGCTTTGGCATTTTTGTTCCTCCTTCGTGGTATTATCGGATTTTTCCTCCCACAAAAATCGTCATTAGCCCTCGACGATTTCGATACCCATACTGCGGGCAGTACCTTGAATCATGCTCATTGCGGCCTCAATGCTGGCAGCATTTAAGTCAGGCATTTTTTCCTCGGCAATAGCACGAACCTGAGAAGTAGTTAATTTAGCTACTTTCTTCTTATTCGGCTCACCGCTTGCTCTCTCCAAGCCTGCAGCTTTCTTTAACAAAACGGCAGCCGGCGGAGTTTTGGTGACAAAAGTAAAAGAACGGTCGGCATAAACGGTAATTTCAACCGGAATGATCAAACCAGCCTGAGCTTTGGTTCTTTCATTGAACTCTTTGCAGAAGCCCATGATGTTAACACCATGCTGACCTAATGCAGGACCAACCGGCGGCGCAGGATTTGCTTTACCAGCGGGAACTTGCAATTTAACAAAACCAATTACTTTTTTAGCCATTGATATACACCTCCTTATAAGGGTATAAATATAACAAAATTAAGCGAAAGCTTAAATTTTGCGCACTTGATGATACTCCAGATCCACCGGAGTTTCTCTGCCGCCGAAAAGCGTCATCGAGACGATAACTTTGCCTTTTTCAGCGTCAATACTTGTGACATTTCCCATCATGCCGGCAAAAGAACCGTCCAAGACTTCTACTTTGTCACCGACATTATAATTAATAACCGCTTTCGGATCCTCCATACCGGCTTGTCTTAAAAGCTCAGTTACTTCATAATCTTTCAGCGCTACAGGTTTATTGCCCATACCGACAAAACCAGTGACACCGGTCGTATTGCGCACTACATACCACGAATCATCGGTCATAATCATTTCGACTAAGACATAGCCAGGAAAAGTTTTACGCTTGGTAGTTACCAATTTATTGTTCTTCTTTTCCTCGACATCCTCGGTCGGGATAATTACACGGAAGATGAAATCCTCCATGTTCATGGATTCGATACGTTTTTCGAGATTTGATTTGACCTTGTTTTCATATCCGGAATAAGTATGCACAGCATACCAGCCTTTGTTTTCGTTTGCGACTTGTTCCATCATAAAATTTCAGGATTCGAATACCGAAACCCCGTCCTCCCTTCGGTTAGTCTACAAAATCAATCCAAAAAGAGCACCAAGAGCCGAATCTACTACCCAAATCATCAAGGCAATTACTGCTACGGAAAGCAAAACCACGCCTGTATAGGTCAGCAATTCTTTTTTGGTCGGCCAATGTACCTTCTTGAACTCGTTGAAGGACATTTTGAGGTTTCTTTTAGTTCTTTGGAAAAAGCCAACTTTCTTTTCTTCTTGTTTTTCGCTCATGGCTCATCCACCTTTATTTAGTTTCTTTGTGCAAAGTATGTTTTTTGCAGAATGGGCAATATTTGTTCAGCTCGATTCTGTCAGGGTTATTCTTTTTGTTCTTATTAGTAGTGTAATTACGGCGTTTGCACTCCGAACAAGCTAAAGTCACTCCTACTCGCATGATACGGCACCTCCCAATAAAATTCTGTAACTGGCCATAACTAAAAAGCAGCCGCAAGCGGCATCTTTCTGTCTATATTTTCGCACCTATATACTCTACCACATTTGAATTGATTTGTCAACATAAAGTTTGTTTGTGGAAGCTATATTTTAGCCATTTTCTGCATTTTTTATCATTAAATAAGCGGCACAGCCTCGGCCGCACCGCTTAAATATTTCGTTACTGCGCCATGAAACGGCTCAAAAATTCGCGCGTTTCCGGCTTTGTCGGATTATTGAAAATCACTTGAGGTGCGCCCTCTTCGCAGACCAGTCCGTCTTTCATAAAAATCACGCGGCTGGAGACATCGCGGGCAAACGCCATTTCGTGAGTGACGATGAGCATCGTCAAGCCCTCATCAGCCAAAGTACGCATGACTTCCAATACCTCGCCGACCATCTGGGGATCCAAAGCGGATGTGGGCTCGTCAAACAATAATACCTCCGGCTCCATAGCGAGCGCTCTGGCGATCGCCACTCTCTGCTTTTGTCCACCGGAAATTTGACGCGGTTTTGCGTTAATATACGCCGCCATGCCGACTTTCTCCAAATAATACTTCGCCAACTCCTCAGAGTCCGCTTGATTTTTTTTCAGCACTTTGCGCTGACCGACGACGCAGTTTTCCAAAACGGTCATATTATTGAACAAATTAAAACTCTGGAAAACCATGCCGACTTTGGCGCGGTACTGCGCCAAATCAAAATCTTTGTCCATAATATTTTTTCCATGGTACAGCACATCGCCGCCGCTGGGTGTTTCCAAAAGATTGATGCAGCGTAAAAGCGTGGATTTGCCGCTGCCGGAGGCACCGATGATGCTGATGACATCGCCTTTGTGCACCTTGAAATCAATATCGTGCAAAACTTTGTTGTTGCCAAAGTTTTTGCTCAAATGCTCTACTTTTACGATTAAATCCTCCACGATGCCGCCTCCTATCTCTTTTGCTTTTTATCGTTATAATTAAGCATCCCGCTGGTTAACGCCAATGTATCGGTCGTCGCCAGATCAAAGGACGCATCACCCTCTAATTTGTTTTCGAGCAAACGCAATAATTGCGACGCGATGACAGTCATAATCAAATAAATCACCATGACGATCGATGCGGAGGCGAAATATTTATATAACGCACCGGCAACGCTTTTGTGCACGAAGAACAAATCGGTAACGCCGATAATCGACAAAACAGACGTATCTTTAATATTGATAATGAAATTGTTGCCGATCTGCGGGATAATATTGCGAAAAGCCTGCGGCAAAATGACACTCATCATCGTCTGCACATGAGTCATACCGATAGCCTTGGCACCCTCAGTCTGCCCCGGATCGATCGAATTAATACCGCCGCGGACTGTTTCTGCCATATACGCACCGGTATTAATCGAAACGATAAAGAACGCCGAAGTCCACATAGTCATTTGGATATCAAACATCATTCTGGCACCGTAATAAATAAATACCGCTTGGACAATCATCGGCGTGCCGCGGAAAACCTCGACATAAATACGCATAATCGCCTTGATTACTTTTACGATGCCTTTTTTCAGCGCGGAATCATTATTACTAAGCGGAATCGTCTGCACTATGCCGACGACAAAACCGATAATACAACCGATAATGGTACCTACCAAGGAGATCGCCAGCGTCCTGCCCGCACCAGCTATATAGGAACTGCCGTATTGACTCCAGCATTGTACTACGTCGGCAATAAATTTAGACATTTTTATTCCCCTTTAAAATTATTCTTGAGTGATCGGCTGGACGCTGATAGCTTCCTGCATCATCTGCTCATAATCTTCTGTAGTCATCGTAGCCAAAACACCGTCAATAGCGTCTTTCAGCTCGGTGTTGCCTTTTTTCAGGGAGATACCGATATTGATCTCTTCGTCGGATACTTGGAAATTATCGTCGCTGTCGGAGAAATCAAGCAATACCATATCGTCATAGGCAGCGCAAGCAGCCATAGCGGTCGGCATGTCTGTTACAACGTAATCCACAGCGCCGCTTTCCAAAGCAACTAACATTGCCGGAGCGCTTTCCTGAGCAGTCTGGATGTTAGCGCCGGGGATCTGCGGCAGGCAGACATCATACCAAACAGTGTTCAACTGCGAAGTGCAGGTGCCGTTTGCTAAATCCTGAACACCTTTAGCATTAGCATACGGGCTGTCTTGTTTGGTCAAAGTAACGATAGAAGCATAATAGTACGGCTCGGTGAAATCAACTTCCTCTAAACGCTCGGAAGTAATGGACTGACCGGCGATAACACAGTCAACGTCACCGGATTGAACAGCCGGGATCAAAGATTCCCAGTCTAATTTTACAATCTGCAATTCATAACCTAATTCGTCAGCGATTTTTTTCGCCATCATAACATCATAACCGTAAGCGTAGTCTTTGCTGTCGGCGATTTGCACAGCGCCGTTAGCGTCGGTGCTTTGGGTCCAGTTATACGGAGCATAGCCGCACTCCATCGCGACGCGCAATACTTTCTCATCGTTGTTGGCAGTGTCATTGCCACCGCAAGCAGTCAAGGAGAACATGAGCATCAAGCTCAAAATTAAAGCAGTAATTTTTTTCATTTTGTCTCTTCCCTTCGTTTTTATGCAATTCCTTTGCAAAATTTATACAAAAAAAGCCTCTGCAATGAGAATGCACAGGCTTAATTCGACTAAAATGAATCGCTTTTAAGTTCCGGCAGCTCTCCACAAATGTGACAGTATGCAAAATATTATCCTGCATCCCAACATCAAATAATCAAAGCCTTATTTGATATTTCGGCGAATCTGCCTTTTTGCGGAAGGAGGCTTGTCCTTATCCCCGCTTACTCTTCAGCTTCGCACCTCTACCTCATTAATTTTGTTCGATTATAGCATAATTTTTCCTGCCCTGCAAGAGGTATCGCAGAGAAAATCCATTATAAAAAATTATCTATATTAATTCTGCAATGCCTTTAGTTCTTCATCCGTTAAATACGCAGCTTTCATCATCAGCGCGCTCACCGCGTCGGTCGTAATGCTGTCAGAGGCAAATTTGCGCGCCGTCTCCAACATCTCCAGCAAATCTTCGACCGTTTCTGCCGCATACATGCGGAGCAAATACATCTCATCCGTGGTTAATTCTTTCTGCATTTTATCACCTTTCCTCTTTAAAGCGCTTTGGTATAATTGCCTATGGCAACCTCAGGCAGCTCCTCGTGCAAAATTTCTAAAAAAGCCAAGGTTCCGTACGCCTCGCCCTCTGCCGTGTTTATCAAAGGAGTCATCATTTCCGGGTCGATGTTTAAATTGCGCACCTGGATCGCTTTCACGTCACACTCGCGCACCAAGTCTAATAGTGCCTCGATTTCGCCCTCTTTATCGTTTAATCCCGGGTAGTACAGCAAATTGAGGTAAGTATAAACACCGTTTTGCGCCGCGATTTTTAACGAGTTTTTCACATCTCTTAACTTATAGCCTCCCGCGCGGTAGTACCCACGGTAAACCTCCTCCGTTGCGCTGTTTAAGCTGACGCGGATTGAGTCAATCCCCGCCTCAGAGAGCATTTTGATCCCTGCGGTATACCCGGCGTTGGTATTCATGTTAATCGTGCCGCGTTTATTTTCCGCACGCACCCGTCTGATCGCCTCTGCCGCCGTTTCTGCCTGCAAAGACGGCTCACCCTCGCATCCCTGCCCGAAACTGATGATCGCGTCCTCTTTGCTCAAATGATAATTCATCAATTCTGCTACTTCCTCCACCGTCGGCTTAAACTTGATCCTCTCCTGCGGCGAGGGGCAGCATTCGCTCGGCTGTAAGGAAATGCAGCCGAGGCAGTTGGCATTACATACCGGAGAAATGGGGATCCCCCCCTCCCAGCGATGATAAAAAATATTCTGCGCCGTAAAGCAGCCGTAAGTAAGCGCGCAGTGCCCCAGATGCTCGATCAAGCGGTTATTGGGCATTTTATCCTTTAATTTCTGCACCAAATGCGGCAATTCAGGTGTGGAAAAATGCTTGGGGTTCCAATGATCGTCCTCATCGGTCGCCACCGCCGCGACATAAAATTCGCCGTCCATTGCGCACACCGCCGCATAGCCGAATAACGGCAAAAGCGGCGCCTTTTTATCATTGATAAACGCCGGTAAAAGCGTGCGCGTATAGCCCTGCGGCAAAAGCGCGCCCATCACCCAGCCCTCATGCGGATAAATGGTAAATTGACCTTTTTTGTTCATGACTACCGCCGCGCGATTGGGGATCATTGTTAGCGATGCTCCTTGAGGCAAAGGAATCATTTCATCAGGGTTAATCTCGACAAAGCTCTCGCCCAATCGCCCCAGTGCGCGATAATTTTCGTCTATATAGCCGTTACCGTCATTATCGGCAAATACAAAATCGTACATTTTTTCACCTGCTCAAAAAAGCGTCTGTGCGGACGCTTTTAATTATCGTGTTTTATAAATTTTCGAATCCATTAATTCCTTGATTTTATCATTAATTTTGGTTTCCTCCGATTCTTCGGAGGCGGCAGGAGGATTATTGATCAAATTCATAAAATCCTCTGTTGAAAGCAAATCTGCGTCATATTCCTCGACCATTTCCGTCTGCGCCTTCAAATAAGCCGTCAAATTACTCTTGGTCTCCTCATACTTGCCTACCAAAAAAGCATAGCTGTCTTTCAAAGCGTTGATGCGATTTTCTGCTTCTGCCAAAATGCTGCGCGCCTGATTTTGCGCGTCGCTTATCGTCATTTGCGCCTGTGTCTGAGCTTCCTTGCGCAGATTATCGGCAAAAGTCTGGGCAGCAATCATCGTATTGTTCAGCGTGGTTTCCCGCTCTTTGTAAGCAGTCAAATTATCACCGTAGGAGGAAATTTGACCGCGCAGATTATCCAGCTCACGCTGCATCTGCTCATAATCCACGATAATTTCGTCCAAAAACTCGTCGACCTCAGTCATATCATAGCCGCGCACGGCTTTTTTAAACTCTTTATTATGAATATCCATCGGTTTCAGCATAAAATCACCCTCCGTATTTGACAAACTTTATTTTTATCTTGCCTTTTTTGGTATTACCGCCGATCTCCGCGATTTTTAATCGCCCTTTGCCCCGCACCGAAAGCACATCGCCCTCGTTTACACGCGTATCTCCATCTGTGAGTTCGCAGTGATTGAGCTGTATTTTATGCGCGCGCAATAATTCCGCGCACTGCGAACGCGAGAGATTGAACCCCTGCGCTGCTACTACATCGGCGCGTAATGAAGCGCATGTTAATTCCAGCTCTTTTTTATCGCCAGCGGGGACAATCACTTTCTCAAGCGCTACCTCCGCCGTCTTTAGGCTCACGCCTTTGACCTTAGGCAGATTATTCAGCACATAAGAGGCGATCTCCGCTGCGACAAAGATATACGCGCCGTCCTCGCGCACCAAAATATCGCCGAATTTTTCCCGCTTGATCCCAAGTGATAAAAGCGCTCCCAGATAGTCGCGGTGGCTTACTTGAGTATATTTAAAATTGCCCGTTAAATCAAGCGCTGCGATTTCCGCATAACTTTCAAGCGGCTCCAGATAATCAGGATAAAGCACCAAGCGTCTCCTTTCTGCCTCGGCAAAACCGCCGAAGAAAAAATACGGCATACCCGCATTTTTCAATCTCTCCTGCGCGATACTTTGCCTATGCGTATCCCAGAAATCGCTGGCGCTTATTTCGCCGCGCGTGTCCGTGCGCTTAATGGCCTCCTCCAAACGCCGCAAAAAAAGCTTATCTTCCTGCTCCGTCATTTTTTTCTCCTTACTTATGCCAACAGCAAAACAAGCTTGAGCAAAATCGGGCGAATCAAAAATTGCAGCACCAAAAGCGCTACCATCGGTGACCAGTCCAGCGGCACGCGCAAAGACATCGGCAGAACTTTGCCTGCGATATTAAATAACGGATCGGTCAGGCTGTAGATGAAACTCCACAATCCCTTGGACGGATCATGCGGAATATACGATAAAAAGACCCGAATAATGATCATCCAAACCATGACCTCGATGCCGAAATTGACACATTCATACAAAAAACCAACCAAATTTATTTCATCTCCCCCAGTTTTTTCGACTGCAAGGTCGCTTCCTCAACTGCGCTCATCAACGCCGCCCGAAGCCCCATTTTTTCCAAGGCATACAAGCCTTTAATCGTCGTACCTCCCGGCGATGTCACCATATCTTTTAACTCTCCCGGATGCTTGCCGGTTTTTAAAGCCATCTCGGCTGAGCCTTTCATCGTCTGCGCCGCTAATTTGTAAGCGATATCGCGGGAAAGTCCCATCATGACGCCGCCGTCGGCCAAAGCCTCAATCACCGCGTACATAAACGCCGGTGCCGAGCCTGACAAGCCGCAGACTGCGTCCATTTGCGTTTCATTTACAAACGCCGTCTCGCCTACTGCCGCTAAAATTTCCTCAACCCATTTTTTATCCTGCGCCGTGACTGCCTCATTTATACAATAAGCACTCATCGCCTCACCGATTTGCGCGGGATTGTTCGGCATAACGCGCACGATTGGCGATGCGGCAAATTTCTCCTCCAGCGCCTGAATCGTTACCCCCGCCATAATCGAAATGATTAACGGTTTATTTTCGCCCGCACTATAGCCCACCGTTGCTAAATGCTGCGGTTTAACGGCGATAATCACGCTTGCGCAGTTTTGGAATACTTCCTCGGCGCTTTTTGCCGGGACGATGCCCACCTCTGCCTGCAGTTTTGTCAATTTATCCGCATTCACATCATACATCATAATATCTGCGCCATTAAGCAAATTGTTTTTGCAGACACCATGAGCTAAAGCAGAAGCCATCATCCCTGCGCCGATGAAACCCAGTTTCATTTTCACTGGAAATCACCCCGCTGATTGTATTTATTTAACCACGCAAAAACTTCCGTGCCGACATCGGCACCTTCCGCAGCCCCAGTAATATCTTTAGCAATATCGATATTGGCAGGTGCGGCGACAATCGTATCGTCGGTGATTTTTTGGATATCGCCGCCGATCGCGTAAATCACTCCGCCGATAAAATCCACCAATTTTGCCGCAATTTCAGGATCGCAGCTTTCGATATTTAAAATTACCGCCTTGCCCAAAAGCAAATCATCGGCGATATTCTGCGCCTCGTCAAACTGCACAGGCTCTTTCAAAACAACCTTGGCGTTAGCGTTATCCTCGGCTTTTTTCGGTGCCGCGGCAGTTTTTTCGCGCATAGGCGGCATCGCGACGACATTGCTTTTCGGTGTCGCTGATGGTCTGTTTTGCGGCATACTGACGATGCGCGCCTCATTTTTCGGAATATTTACCTGCTCTGCCGTTTTTTCCGGTGTTTCGTCAATAGTTTCCACCAAGCCTAAAGCATCTAAAAAATCATGGAATACTCCCATTCTTTCCACCCCATCTGTTTATTTTTTCTGTAAATTATTTATCTTCCAAAGCGGTTTATTCCGCAAAAACAGCATGTCCAATCCTAACCATGTTACTGCCCTCTTCGACGGCAATTTTATAATCGCCGCTCATCCCCATTGATAAATATTTCATCTCAACATTAGGGATATTTTTGCGCTTTAATTCCTCAAAAAGCTGATACATCGTACGAAAAAGCGGCCTGGTCTCTTCTTTGGCGGCATAATCAGGCGCGATATGCATTAACCCTACGATTTTTACGCCCGGCAGTTTTGCCGCCTCGCGGATAAAGCTCTCCGCGTCTTTCGGATCGATGCCGTATTTTTGCTCCTCATGCGCGACATTTACCTGCACGAGGCATGGCATCTCGCCGCCGTGCTTTTGCATCTGCTTCGAGATTTCCTCTGCCAATTCCAAGCTGTCCAGCGAATGAATCAGCTCGACTTTGTCGGCAATATACTTGACCTTGTTAGTCTGCAAATGTCCTATCAAATGCCAATGAATATCTTTTGGCAGTTTTTCATATTTATCTGTAAGCTCCTGCACGCGATTTTCACCGAAAATACTCTGCCCGCTTGCCGCCAGCTCGCTTAGTTCCGGGATATCGTGCATTTTCGTCACTGCGACCAAAGTTACCCCTGCCGCAGGATCTGGGCTTTTTTGCTTGGCTAAATCAATATTATGCTTAATTTCTGCGATATTTTCCGCGATGCTCAAAATCCTCATCCTCTTTTCTAATAGACGTACATGCCTTCTTTGACGTTTTGAGCGTCGGCTACCACTTCATCGCCCTCGCTCAAACCCTCGACGATAACATTGCCCTCACTGTCGACATCCTTCAGCTCTACCGCCCGCCAATAAACAAACTTTTTGCTCAAGGCATACACTCCCGCCTCACCGTCGCGATAAATAATCGCCGAGGTCGGCAAAGCCGCGTTTTGCGTGACATACTCGCCAAACTGCACTTTGACAGCGCGAGATAAATACAAACTGTCGTATGCACCGCTTATGTTTAAATCCAGCACCGCCTCTTCGCCATTTGTACTTATGCCGTTAATGCGGCCTACAGCTTCAAAATCCAGCTCGGGAAAAGTCACCCGCACGCTCGAAACCTCGGCTAAGCTATCAGTGTAGTCATTGTGCGCCAAGGTGCAAATCAAGCGCAAAGTCCCGACATTATCGATGATTTTAGCGCAAGCAGCACCGCTCTGCACGATTTCCTGCTCGTCCGTTTCGTCAGTATGAAGCGAAGTATATAATTCCTCTAAATTTAAAGCGGTAATTTGATTCAAATCGTCTGTATTTTCATAACCGTCGATTTTATAGGAAACCAAACCTGCCACCGGCGCGTAAAAGTACTGCGGAGTGCCTTGGTTATTGCCGTCGGTGTCAACGCCTTGGAGAGCATAAACGGCATAATTTTTGCCTACGCGCTCGCCCTCGTTGATCACAGGCGCAACTTTTCCACTCATATTAGCGCTCATCAGATATTCATTCACGCAGACAAAGCCGTAGCCTTCATAAGTGACGTAAGCCGTTTCTGCGGGAATCGTAATAATTTTAATATTGTGGCTGCGGATATAATTTCCCGCCACCCCCACAGCTAAGGCGATAAGCACAATAATTAATCCGATTTTTATTGCTTTGTCTTTATTTCGTGTCCTCATGCTCTCACCCTTAATTTACCGCTGTCACAGTCTCTGCTATGTTAACTTATATTATATAACATAAATCTTGGTTTGGCGATAGAAATATGCATTTTTTTTCGCTTTTTTTCTTGAAATTTATGTCATTTTCTCATTTTTTTCGGCATTTTCAAAAATATTTGTTTATTTTTCTTATGTAGAAATTCAAGCGGCCGAAACCGCCTGAATTTTATCGGCGCAAACCTTTGGGTTTGGCTAAAACTTCATTCCACACGATACCCTCAATGAGCGCCTCGGGATCGGTTTTCAATTTAAAGCCCGCTGCATGCGGTGTCTGCGCGCTGCTCTCGGCTAAAATCTGCACCTCCAAAGGCGAGCTTTGGTATTTGCTTTTTATTCCTGCATAGCTGCGATTGTTTAAGCGGCTTTTAAGCGGTGCTTTGTGCTCATGCTCGTGCTCTTCACGCTTAGTCGGCGTAATCGCCGCTTTATGTGCATGATCATGCTCCGCGCGGCTCGTAGGCTGCAAAGGAGCTTTGCGTCCCTGGTTATCCTGCTCGATCAGCACACTCGGAGCTTTCTTTTTCTTCTTTTTCGGTGCTTTCACCGTAGTTTGAGGCACATCGAGCATCGTGCTTTGCTGCTTATTTTTCGGCTTAGCAAACTCCTCTGCCATCATTTGCTCAAACGACTGAGCAGGCCTTTGCGCTTTTTTGCGTGCTTGGCTCTGCTTTTTCGCTTTATTGCTCTTGGAAAACGAGCTGGCTATCGCATATACAATCGCGATAATGATTAATAATGCGTCCATATTTCATCACTCTTTATCAAAAGACGGATTGGTGGATTTGGCGATATTATCGCGCATTTTGGTATCGGCAGAGACATTTTGCAGATTGTAATAATCCATGACGCCCAAATTGCCGTTTCGTAAAGCCTCGGCCATCGCTAACGGCACCTGCGCCTCGGCCTCGACTACTTTCGCTTTCATTTCCTGGACTTTCGCACGCATCTCCTGCTCGTACGCTACCGCCATCGCGCGGCGCTCCTCGGCTTTCGCCTGCGCAATATTTTTATCAGCCTCGGCTTGGTCGATCTGCAATTCCGCGCCGATATTGCGTCCGACATCGACATCGGCAATATCAATCGACAAAATCTCAAAGGCGGTGCCGCTGTCCAAACCTTTTTTCAACACAGTTTTCGAAATGCTGTCCGGATTCTCCAAAACGTCATTGTGGCTGTCAGAGGAGCCTACGGTGCTGACGATACCCTCGCCGACACGGGCGATAATCGTTTCCTCACCGGCACCGCCGACCAGACGGTCAATATTGGCACGCACGGTTACACGCGCGGTAGCTTTGACTTGGATGCCGTTTTTCGCCATTGCGGCGATAACGGGAGTTTCGATAACTTTCGGCGTAACGGAAACCATGACAGCTTCTTTTACATCACGACCTGCTAAATCAATCGCCGCCGCACGAGAAAAGTTTAGCTCGATTCCGGCGCGTTCCGCCGCGATTAGCGCGTCTACTACTCTATCGACATTACCTCCGGCTAAATAGTGCGCCTCTAATTGCGAGGTATCCATTTTCATGCCGGCTTTGTTGGCTTTAATTAACGGTAAAACGATTTTGTTCGGCGGCACGCGTCTCAAACGCATACCTACCAAATTAAACAACCCTACATGGACATTCGCAGCTAATGCCGAAATCCACAGTCCTACCGGCACAAAGCTGAATAGAACCATCAAAAATACTAAAATCAGCACAATCAAAATTATTCCCGGTATCATTCTTTTTCCTCCTTGTTTTCTTTAATTTTAATTTCATCTATTTTTTGGACAATCAACCAAGTACCCTCGATCCCTACCACACGGATCAATTCTCCCTGCTCGATGAAATCCCCTTTGGTGACGACATCTAACCTATCGCCGCTATCCGTCATCATCGTGCCCGCAGGACGCAAAACCGTTAAGGCTTTGCCCTCAGAGCCCACAAATTTTTCTAACTCGGGATTGCGGGAAACATAACCGTCCTCGGTCGTCAGTTCTTTTTTGACCATCAGTTTATCTAAAAATTTGCTTTTCTTCGCCAGTTTGAAAAATATCGGCAGCATCACGACCAACGCTACAAGCATGATCGCCGTATATTTCACCGCGGTATAAATATCGGGCGTACTTAAAAAGATACTTGCGATGATTGCACCCAATCCTCCGATGCCGAATATGCCAAAACCCGGCATGATCATCTCGATCAAGCACAAAATTACGCCGATAATAAAAAGCAAAACCGCTATCCATGTCGCCATCCCTGCCAGCACACTCCCTCCGAAATATAATCCCAAGCATATCACGCCTAAAAGCAGGAATATTCCCACCCCCGGCGTCATAAATTCCAACGCTAAAAATATCACTCCGCCTGCCAGCAAAAGCGGTGCTACCGTGCTGGAAGAGAAGAATTTTACCAATTTTTCTCCGCCGGTATAGTCTCCGTAAACGATTTCAGCTTCGCCTAAATCCATAACCTCCAGCAATTCCTCTAAATTATTCACCCGATAATCGCAGTAGCCCAATTCATAGGCGCGATTCGCGGTTAAAACCAAAAGTTTATCTTTGGCAATAATGCCCGGGATCTCGATATCGCTGTCGACAAAAGCACGGGCGATCTCCTCATCTCGTCCTCTAAGCTCCGCCATCGCCGCAAACTCCTCACGCCAAGCGGAAATATATTTTTCGTCCGCCTTTTGGCTGCCGATGCGCACCTCAGCGTCTCCTATCGTCGTCCCCGGAAGCATCGCAATTTTATCACAGGCTAACGCCAAATAAGCTCCGGCAGAAAGTGCTTGATTTTCCACTAAGCAAATCACCGGGATATCTACCGCATAAATTTCTTTCTTGATTTCCGTAGCGCTTGCCACCTGCCCGCCCGGCGTATCCATATCCAAAATTATCGTGCTTACGCCCATTTTTTCAGCTTCGGCAAAATTACGCGCCAGATACTCAAGCAAGCCATCGTTAATTTCGTCTTTGACCTCCAAAACCATAACTTTCGGATTTTCCGCCCAAACAGGCTGCGGGAGGATATTGAATGCCAAAAAACAAGCCAAGACAATACTTATCAGTTTTTTCATCAGCATTCTCCTTATTTAGTTTTTTAAAGCATTACACAATTCCACCAACAGCCGCTCTACTCGCTCGCGGCTGTTCGGCTGCGTTTTTAAATCCATCTCCGCTTCCAAAAGCATCGCCAAAATTTCTTCCAGTTGCTCTTTTTGATAATAACGGCTTTGATTAATAAAATCTTTCACCATAAACTCCCACGGGATGTTGAGCTTTTTCATGATTTCTTTGATAGTTAAGCCCTCGGCATAATATTCTTTGACCTCTAAAAGCCGCAAATACTGCCTCTCCAAAAAACCTAAAACCTGATACTCGTTTTGCCCGTAGTAAAATAAATTATATAAAACGGACAGCGCTTGATCGCTTTGCTTTTTGACCAAAAAGTCAAACAAACGATACATCGTTTCTTCGTTAGTCGGAGTCACTATTTGTTTAATATCTTCCAGCGTCAATCGATTTTTCCCTGTATAAGTTATCGCTTTTTCCAGTTCGTTGGCTAAAATACCCAAACTGCGGCTGCTCTCGGCTGTGAGATAATCCAGCGCGTCACGATCTATGCTTATATTATACGCCGCGAGATAATCTTTAACCCATATTTTTACTCCCTGAGGCTTGAGCTGCTCGCAAGCTATGACCTCCACCGCAGGAAGCGTCTCAAATTTCGCATAGGTTTTGCTGCTTTTTTTCTCCGGCAAATAATTATTGATAATAACCAATACACAGCTCGAATTGGGATCGGCTAAGTAATCAAGCAAAAGCTTGTCGGCTTTTTTCTGCTCCTCATTATTTTTCCCGCCGAACGTGAAAATCTCGGCGCCGTTTAACACAACCATGCGGCGCGTAGCCATAAAAGGCACTTGATTGACATTTTCCAAAAGGGCGTTTATACCGATATTTTTTCCCTCAAGTAAAGTGTAATTATACTCCTCGCTCCATTCGTTGCCTAAAAAAACTTTTTTTCTTATTTCGTTTACTTTTTGCTCGGCCAGCCATTTTTCCTCGCCGTAGATAATATAGGCACTCTTTAAATCCGCGTCTGTTTTCTTTGTCATCCTATCACCTGATCAAGGCAGCATTTTCTTATTAGTATTAGCAGGTTCAGCATTTTTATTGCGCGCGATGATGCGTTTGGTGCGTAAAGCGATCTGTACCGCGTAAAGCAGCGAAATCGCGCCCAAAATGAGCAGCAACCAGTTGATTTTGCCCTTGACATCGTCCATCGCTACCAAAGAAACATTACCCACGACCGAGCCGTCCTGCAAAATATCCAAATACCCGACGTCGTCGCCTTTTTTGATCGGACGATCCATTTTCGTCAGATGAATACTGTAGCCGGTCACAGCTGCGTTGGTCGTCGCCATGCAAACCGAATAGCCGCTTTTAGCCGCCGCTCTCACGTCCACATCGTCATAATTTAAAATCGCCATGACCGTACCCTCGGCGACGATCGGCACTATTTTGGTATTGCTGAAGCAAGTATTAAGCAAAGTCTGCATTTCACTGTAAAGCACATCCTCGCTGGAGGCACCGAGCATGACTGCGGTCAAAGTACGGCCGTCTTTAGTCACGGTCGTCATCAAATCAAAACTACCCGCGCCGTCATTACTCATTTTGATGCCTTTAGCCTCGGGCATCACTTTTAAAAAGCCGTTGGTATTGTCTAAAGTCGAGTTGCTGCGCACATCGCCCTGCCACTGGATACTCGGAGTATTTGCCAGATTCATATACGATTCCAAACCCATCACATAATGCGCTAAGATCAGCATATCATTTGCCGTGGTGAGCTGGGTATCCTCTCTCGCGCCATAAACATTGGTAAAAGTCGTATTGCTCATACCTAACTGCGCCGCTTTATCGTTCATGGATTTCAAAAATTTCGTCGTCCCGCCCAAATGATTAGCCGCGCTGATCGCCGCGTCCGACGCCGAATAAACCACGATCGCCTCTAATAATGACTGCATCGTGATCTTTTCACCGCTTCTGAGCATCACGCGATTGCCGTAGGCCGTCGGCAGATCGCCTACCGTCACCATATCGGTCAAATTCTGATTTTCGATGATTAACGCCGCCGTCATGACCTGCGCTAAATTAGAAAAAGACACCTGCACATCGGCATTTTTGCTGGCAACTACTGCCCCTGTCGACTCATCGACCACAACATACGCGTTAGCCGTCAAATTCAAATCTCCGCTCAAAACATCTGCCTGCGCCCTTTGGGGAACAATATTCAGCAGAAAAAGTAAAATCAAGAAAACTGAAGCTGCTTTTTTCACTTATTTTTCCTCCTATGATACTTATTAGTATTTTCATTATACCATATACGCCGCTATTTTTCAGCATATTTTTTCATATTTT
>QAKL01000031.1 GCA_003343815.1 Clostridiales bacterium | reverse complement strand
GGCAGATCACGCACATGGCCTAAAGAAGCCGCCACTTCATAATTTTTGCCTAATATTTTGCCGATAGTCTTAGCCTTAGCCGGAGACTCGACAATTACTAATGTCTTAGTCAATCTTTACACCTCAACCTAATCTCATATATTTACGACCTGCCAATTGTTTCACAAGTCCCTCTATTTCCAATAAGCTTAACGCATTCATCAACCTGGGCACAGCCATTTTGCTCAAATATCCCAATTCATCGATATCTATCGGCTCCGCTGTGATGTATTGCAATACAGTGCGCTCGTCCTCGGACAAATCCATTTCTTCTACCTGCACCTTTTTGGGTGCCTCAACTCCCTCCACGCCGAACTCATCCAAAATATCACTGACCTCGGCTACCAATTTCGCACCGTCACGCAGTAAATTGTTGCAGCCGACAGAGGTTTCGGCAAAAATCGAACCCGGCACGGCAAAGACCTCCTTGCCCTGTTCCAGCGCCAATTCGGCACTGATCAAAGAGCCGCTTCTGCGCCCCGCCTCCACTACCACCAGCCCGTCGGACAAACCGCTGATGATTCGATTGCGCATGGGGAAATGCCATTTAAGCGGCTTGGCGCTCAGCGGAAATTCCGAGATGATCGTGCCGCGCGGATGCGCTAAAATATCCTCTGCCAAGCGGCGGTTTTCCCCGGGATAAATTTTATCCACCCCGGTACCCAAAACGGCGATCGTCCCGCCTGCGGATTCCAAAGCTCCGCCGTGAGATGCCGCGTCGATCCCGCGTGCTAAACCGCTTACGATACAGACACCGTTGCGGCTTAATTCAGACGCCAATTCAAACGCCGCTTTTTTGCCGTACTCGGTACAGGTACGGCTGCCAACCATCGCGATATGCAAAGCAGACTCGTTTATTTCCGCACCGATCAGATACAAAAAAGGCGGTGGATTATCAATATTACGCAAATAATGCGGATATTTTTCATCATAAAATCCGACCATCCTGATTTGGCGCTTATGCATATATTCTGCCGTTTTTTCCGGATCGGCCTCTTTCGCCATCGCTACCAGGCGCCCGATCGCGTCCTCCCCCAACAAAGGCAGGCGCGCTTTCCAGCCTGCGAATGATAACCCCAGCAATTCCTCGGGATCGGCTTTTTCTTCAAGCAAAGCTAAAATATGCCTGTTATTGCCGTCCAAAAACGCATTATGCAGTATTGCCCATAAAGCCTCTTTCTCCATTTTTACACACCTGCCCGTAATTTATGTATTATTTTTTCCTGTCTTAAGAAACATACACAAATCATTCAGCTTGCATCTTTCGCACAGAGGATTTCTGGCTTTGCAAAATAATCTCCCGTGCCAAATCAGCCAATGATGCGCATCTGCCCAGTCATCCTTGGGGATCAGCGCGCATAATTCCTCCTCCGCGCACTCCACGTTTTTACAGTGGACTAACTCTAATCTGTTCGCCACGCGAAATACATGCGTATCCACCGCTAAAGCGGGGATCCCGAAAGCATTGCTCAAAACGACGTTGGCCGTTTTGCGCCCCACGCCCGGCAATTCTATCAATTTATCGCGATCTGCCGGTATCTCGCCTGCATATTTTTCGACCAATATTTTGCTTGCGGCGACGATATTTTTGCTTTTGTTTTTGTATAAACCGATACTTTTGATTTCTACCGCCAATTCCTCCGGAGTAAGCGCCGCGATCGCGTAAGCGTCTGGATATTTTTGAAAAAGCTCCTTCGTTACTTTATTCACCTGCTTATCCGTCGCCTGCGCCGAAAGGATCGTCGCCACCAAAAGCTCGTATGGATTATGAAATCTTAAAGCCGTGCCTAAATTATAGTATAATTCTTTCAGTCGTTTCAGCACCTGCTCTTGATTTTCCGTCATAAATTTCACCTTTTTCCCCAACATAATAAATATTGCGAAAATTCTACTCCTTCTTAAAGAGCCTTCTCAGACTCTTTAAAGCAAACGCAGTTTAGCTATAGCCTCGTCATTAATCATAATCTCGCCGTGCTCTGCCAAAAAATCACTCGCCAGCTGCATTTCCACGCCGTATTCGTCTAAATAACCGTATGCTGTACTATCCGGGGTGATTTGCGGCAGATACAGATAATATTTGCCATTATAGCGGTAAAGCGTACTCGCCATATCCTCGCTAAGCGCCTGCGCCAACTCGATAACTTCCTCCAGATCCTCAAATTTGTAAACGATATCCTCGGTAGTTTGGATTTCATCCTCTGCCTCCAGATCTGCCAAAAGCTTGCTACTCAAATGTGACAATTCTCTCTCCAAATCCTCGCGGAAACCGCTTTCCACTTTTGTTACCGTAATTAAGATACTTTCCGCTGTCAAAGGCAAAGCCTCAATCATCAGCTGGGCGTTATTATCCACCTCAAATCCGCACTCTTCATAGGCCTCATCCAAAATATCCTGAAAAACTTTCTGCGCCTGCGGATTATACGGCAGCAGATCCCATTTCGCTATATTACGCTTGCGCAAATCATCTTTATTCATAATAATTTGCAGCTTGTTGTCATCAAGTCGGTTAAATTTCATCACGCCACACCTCCTCAAGCGTTTTTTAAGCTTTTGCTTTATATAATATATGCCCAAAAAGTGCATAGTGTCAGCTTTTTATCTATTAATAGCATACCTCAATTTGCAAATTTTAGCAAGAAAAATCTTGCATAATCAGGCTCAAAACGCTAAAATATTTATAAATATTCCGCTTATAAGCAAAAAGGAGTCAAGTTATGTCTGATTATAAATTCATCCTCACGCAAATTAAAAAAGCTATTCATAATTATCAAATGATTATGCCTCATGATTTTGTAGCCGTCGGTCTTTCCGGAGGCAAAGACAGCATGGGCTTATTATATTTACTTCACGAGTTGCAAATCCATTCTCATCTAAATTTCCGCCTTTGCGCGATCCATCTGGACTACGGCTGGGGAAATGAGGACGGGCTGTCATTACTAAAAGATTTCGCGCTATCTATGAACATTCCCTGCTATATCGAAAAAATAAATTATCCCGCCGAGCGCGCCGTGAGCTGCTCTGTCTGCGCCCGAGTACGCCGCGGAGCATTGCTCAAAAAAGCGCAAAATTTAGGCGTAAATAAGCTTGCTTTAGCTCATCATTTAGATGACGCGATGCAAACCGTCCTCTTAAATTTAACTGACGGCGGGCGCTTTCGCTCTTTTAGACCGACAATCGCTTATCCAGAGCAAAATCTAACGCTGATCCGCCCGTTAATTTATGTTAATGAAAGCTCGCTTATCAGACTAAAAGATGAGCAGCATCTGCCGATCATCCCCAGTCACTGCCCGTTAGGCGAGTGCACTAATCGCTCAAATGCCGCGCAGCTTTTAAGTGCTTTGGAGAAAAGTCAGCCCCATATCAAGCAAAAAATACTTCATGCCCTGGAGCATCTGGAAGCTGACGATGCTTGGGTTAAATAATCGCGCTAAAAGGTAACTGCGGCACCGCATTTAACGTCAAATCCGCGAAATCACCGCGCAACGCCTTATAATATGCCGCCGCACCGATCATCGCCGCATTGTCCGTGCAGTATTCCAATGGTGGATAATAGAGCTTTTTGCCTGCTTTCGCACACTCTGCCGCCAAAGCCTCTCTTAATGCGCTGTTAGCCGCGACACCGCCTGCCATTAAAATAGTGTCCATGCCGTATTCCTCGGCGGCGCGCATAGTTTTCGTCACCAAAACCTCGACCACCGACTCTTGGAAAGCCGCCGCCACATCTGCCTGAACGATCGGCTGATTTTGCATCTTTTGCTTATTGAGATAGTTAAGCACCGCCGATTTCAAGCCGCTGAAGCTGAAATCATAACTGCCCTCCTCCAGCCACGCTCTGGGCAGAGGGATATTCTCGCCATGACCCTCGCGCGCTAATTTATCAATCACCGGTCCGCCGGGGTAGGGCAAGCCCATCGCCCGCGCGACCTTGTCAAAAGCCTCTCCGACCGCGTCATCGCGCGTCTGACCTAAAGAAACATATTTGCCGTGCTCTTTGATCAGCACGATATTTGTGTGTCCTCCCGAGACTACCAAGCACAGCATCGGCGGCTTTAATTCAGGATGCGCCAAAAAATTCCCGTAAATATGCCCCTCGATATGGTGCACACCGATTAAGGGCTTGCCCGCACCGAACGCCAACGCTTTCGCTGCCGCCACCCCCACCAGTAAAGAGCCGACCAATCCGGGACCGTAGGTCACTGCCACCGCGTTTATATCCTGTAGACTAAGCTGCGCCTGCTCCAAGGCCTCGTTGATTACGATATTGATATACTCCATATGCTTACGACTGGCGACCTCGGGCACCACCCCGCCGAATTTTTGATGAATGGCAATCTGCGTCGAAACGACATTACTCAAAACCTCTCTGCCGTTTTTAATCACCGCCGCCGCTGTCTCATCACAGCTGGACTCAATCGCCAAGATTATCTGTTCGCTCATTCTCCCACCTCTATATCGTCCAATTCCCGCCACATAATATAGGCGTCTTCGTTATTATCCGTATAATAGTGCGGTCTCACGCCGCTGTCCGTAAAGCCCATTTTGTGATAGAGCCCGATCGCCGCTTTATTTGACACCCTAACCTCTAATGTCACCCTTGCCGCGCCCTTTAATTTCGCTAATTTGAGCATCCCCAGCAAAAGCTGCTTACTTAACTTCTTGCCGCGGTACTCGCGGCTCACTGTCACTTTAGTAATATGCCCCTCGTCCAAAATCGCCCAAAATCCACCGTAAGCGGCGACCTTACTTTCATCCTCTTTTGGAGCTAAAACTACATAATAAGCCAGCTCATTATCCTTTAATTCCGACAAATACGCAAAATCAGACCACCTATCGCGGTAAGATTCCTTTTCGATAGCCTCGACCTGCGGCACATCATTAGCAGTCATCATGCGCATGATAAACTCACTCATAGCACGCTCTCCCCGGGATGTTTCAACTCCCAATTAATCTCCGCTTCGCATTTACGGATATAAATAGGAAGCGTCGTAAAAAGCTCGGCATACTCGCCGCACTGCGCTTTCTCGTAAGCCAAATATGCCAATGACGCTCCGCGGCTCAAAAGCTTGTCCGCCGGCGCAAATTTCGCCCTTTCACCTAAAATATTGCTGAGCATTTCCCGATAAACAGGCACTCCGTCGCCAAGAAAGCAAATATTCGCACTATTAGCGAGGCTTTTCGCCAGATTTTCGGGAGAAATAGCCGTATAGTCGCTTATTTGCGCCATTTTTGCGCCGTCGAAACGATATAAGGCACTGTACACCTCATTTTTCTTTGCGTTTAATATCGGGCAGACTAAACCGTCGTAGCCCCACATATTTTGCGCCAATACGTCCAAAGTCGGCACCGCGATCAATTTACAGCCGCTGCCCTGCGCCAATCCTTTCGCCGTCGCCATCCCGATGCGTAATCCCGTAAAGGAGCCCGGTCCCTGGCTCACTGCTACCGCGTCTACTTCTGACATTTTAATATTGCTCTGCGCCAAGACATGCGCCGCCATCGGCATTAATTGGGTAGAGTGAGTATTACCGATATTGAGCATTTCCTCCGCCAAAAGCACGCTGTCTTTTATCACCGCTACCGCCGCTACCGGTGTCGCGCTGTCAATGCTTAGTATAATCATATCCTGTCATCTCCTCGATGATTTCTTCGTATTTGCGCCCATGCGGGTTAAATTCCAAAATGCGGCCGTTTTCACTGTAAAGAAAAGTTATCTCCAAATATTCCTCCGGCCACAGCTCGCGGATATTATCCGCCCACTCCACCGCGCAGATGCCCTCGCCGTAGAAGTACTCCTCATATCCCAGATCCTCCATTTCTTCCGGGCGCTCCAGACGGTAAACATCCATATGATAAAGCGGCAAACGCCCATTCTCATATTCTTTAATAATCGTGAAAGTCGGACTGGAAATATCCTCGTTTATGCCTAACCCCTCTGCCAATCCTTGGCTAAAGGTCGTTTTTCCGCTGCCTAAATCACCGTTTAATGCTAAAAATGCCCCGGGAAAAAGGTATTTTGCTATCCGGGATGCGATATATTTTAGCTCATTGGCGCTTGCAGCCGTAATTTTTACCATATATCTCACTCTTTTCTGCTTTTTTGATAGTTTATCCTCATCAGGCAGAAATTATCCTGCTTTGAAAAAATGCCTCAAGAAAACCTTGAGGCATTTCGACTGTTAAAATTTAATCAAAATATCCAATTGTCAGCATAGCACATTTTCGGCATTTTGTCCAGCTAAAAACGTTAAACGTCCAAAATAAATTTTCATAAAATTATTGTTTATTCTTGTAGGATCTTATATTTTTCTGTCAAACCGTCTTTATCACACAAGCCCAATTCGTAAAAAAGCCAACTGAACAACTCCCCGATCTTGGCCTTATTTAATGCCAAACTGCGTTTATCATCTGGCATATCTAAAAAATAATTAAATTCCGTCTCCTTAATAAATTTATTCGCTAAAGCAAACAATTCCTCTTCCACCCCATACTCTATCCGCTGACACACCGGGCAGTATAACTCCAATCCCTGTCCACCGTATTGGCAAAAAATAATCATTCTGATCTCCAGCTCATTGCCGCACTGTCGGCAGACGCACCTTTTCTGCCTGGCTTTCATCTCTTCATAATCAGCCGCCATAACTGCCATTATCTTTCCTCCTCTGCCATAACTCTTGCGGCATACAATAATCATTTGCCATCTCAAACCACAACTGTCCGGCGTAGTGTGAGCATTTAGTCTCCACTCCCCAAAAATCACTCATAATATCATCAGTAAAAATATCCGTAATTTTTCCTTGGGCAAAAATATGACTGTTTTTTAATAATATTACATTCTGATAAAAAGTCAGAATTTCCTCGCCGTAATGCGTCGCGCAAATAATCGTCGTCTGTTCATCTGCCGCTATTTGTTTAATTGTATTTAAAAAATATTGTCTGCTCAGTACATCTAATCCGCTGCACGGCTCATCCAACAAAAGCAATTCAGGCTGATTTATCAATGCCCGCGCAATCAGCACCCGCTGCTGCTGACCGCGAGAAAGCGTATCATACGGATAGGCGATCTTTTCCCGCAAGCCTAAACTTTTTAGCAAATGCTTGGCCCGCAAAATATCTGCACTTTCTACGTTATAGCGCGCTCCAAGCTCGCCAAACAATCCGCTTAAAACTATATCGATCACATTTTTCCTGCTATAGCAGCGATCAAAATACGAATTGCTTACAAAACCTATTCTTTCGCGCACAGTCAAAACATTATCCTCGCTCAGCAATTGATCATTTATGATGATTTTCCCCGCAGTATAGGCCATATAGCCGCTTAACATCGCTAGAAGACTGGTTTTGCCGCAACCGTTTACCCCAAATAGAAGCGTATGCTCGTCTTTATATAATATTTCATTTTTTCGCTCATATCCGATTCTCCTTTGTAAAATCTTTGGGAGCCATAGTGCTCCCAAAGATTTTTATACTTAAAATTTAGGCTCTTCAAAACCCTCTAAAGCCTGCCAGATAACACCGCCCTCGACAATACCATACGGATCTCTGCCTTTCAGATTGAGATAAACATGTTTACTACTTATCGCCTCCTTTTATTTGGTATTTTTATTATATAGCAAACTTTCTGCTTATAATATCATATGAAATTATTTACTTTCTGCGGACAAAACCCAAAAAGATTTCTGGCACAAAAAATGATCTTTGATCCCCGGCGTAATGTAGATGTTACCATTATCGGTGATGAAAACTGCCTCGAAATCTCCTCTGTCCTGCCAAAAATCAATCGCACGGTCTAAGCCCATGATGTATAAAGCCGTAGCCAATCCGTCGGCGCGAACGCCCTCATCATCGATTACCGTCACCATGGCTAAGCCGCTTTGCGACGGATAGCCGCTGCGCGGATCCAAAATATGATGATAGCGCACGCCGCCCTCATCGAAATAGCGCTCGTAGCCTCCCGCGGAAATAACTGCTTTCTCCTCCACCTCGACTACCGCCGCGTATTCGTCAGAGCCAAAGGGATCCTCCAGCGCTACTTTCCACAAACTGCCGTCAGGCTTGCACCCCAAGGTCTGCACATTGCCGCCCAAAGAAACGATGGCACTGTCTACCCCCATCTCGCGGAACATCTCGATTAACTTATCGGAAGTGTAGCCTTTGGCGATACCGCCTAAATCTATCTCCATGCCTTTTGCCAATTTTATTTGATTGCCCGTAATATCGATTTTTTGATAATCTACCTCTGCCAGAGCCTGCTTGATTTCTTTATCCTCAGGCACATGCATCACTCCGCCGCCAAAGCCCCAGACATTCATTAAGGGCGCGATCGTGATATCAAACAATCCTTTGCTATCCTCGCTGATTTTGAGCGCGCGCTCAATAACTGCCAAAGTCTCGTCAGAAACCTCCGCTTTGCCGTTTTTATTTAAAAGAGCAATATCGCTCGTATCGATATTGCGGCTGAATTTTGCTTCTAAACTATTGATATAACCCTCGGCTTCCTCCAAGATCGCCTCGCCGTCATTATCAGTATATATATTAAGCTCCATCACCGTATCCATCGCATAAACGATGCGTTTCTGCGGCTCTGCCGGCTGTTCGCTGCAGCCTGCTAAAAGTAAAGCGCCCAGTAAAAGCGCGCTGAAAATTCTACATTTCAAGATTTCTGCCTCCAAATTTTGCCTTGGCTAAGGCTTTCAAAGTAAATTTTGCTGCCAGTCCCGTGATAAGCCCGCAAAGCGCGCCGCTTATCATCATGATCGGCAGATAATACGCTAATTGCGCCAGCTCCATGACCATGCACGCAGCCGTTAATTGACCGATATTATGCGCTAAAGCGCCGAAAGCGCTCGTCACCCATATTTTATCAAGCGATAAAAATTTGCTGAAAATGCTCATTACGAGAAAACTCAAAATCCCGCCGCTTAAACTGTAAATCAAGCTCAAGCCGCTGCCGACGATGACCGCCGTCATAAAAATGCGCATAAGTAAAATGGCGCAGGCCTCTTTTTTGCCTACCAAATATATCGCTATGAGCGTCACGACATTAGCCAGACCCCATTTGATGCCTGGCAGAGCAACCGGCGGCGGCAGCTGAGATTCGATCGTGAAAATAATTAAAGAAACGCTCAATAAAAGCGCCATAGTTGTCATTTTCTTTGTAGTCATAATGTTTCACCGCTATCATCCGTAATATTGATATACAATTTATGCGGCAGGCAGACGATCGGCACGCCCCCTGTCGTTATAGCGCCCTGCTCAACGCACAGCTTATCCGGGCAGTCTGCCTGGACGATACTGATGCGCCCGTTTTCCAAAAGCACCACATTACTGCCATCATCGCAGGTAATCACCAAGCGTTTAGGCTCTTTGATCTCGGAAAGATTGATCCGATAGATTTCTTCATTGCCCTGATAAATCACCGCTGTCGTGCCGCTATTTTTGTTAAAATAAAAAAGCGCCGCCGCACTTGCCAAAATAATCAGTCCGATAAGCGCAAACCAAAAAAGATTGCTCTTTTCTTTCATTTATATTCCTCTTTTTGTGTCTTTATGTTAGTTAACATATGCTAATAAATATATGTCAAGCATAACATTTTTAACTTTAATTGTCAATATCTTTTTCACAGTTTTTACATTCATCTTTCTTGCGATTTTCGAAAATAACAGTTGACCGCAGGCGCGCCGTCATATATAATAATCTGTGGCAATAAAATAAAGGAGCAGATTTCTATGAACTACGATATTATCATCATCGGAGCCGGCCCCGGCGGCATTTTTACGGCTTACGAACTGACTAAAAGCAATCCAAATTTGAAAATAGCCGTTTTTGAGGCAGGCAATCCTTTGGAAAAAAGACATTGCCCGATCGACGGCAAAAATATTAAAGCTTGTGTCAACTGCCCGACCTGCGCTATTATGAACGGTTTCGGCGGCGCAGGCGCTTTTTCCGACGGAAAATATAACATTACCAACCAATTCGGCGGTACTCTGCACGAATACATCGGCAAAAAAGCCGCTTTGGAGCTGATGTATTATGTCGATGAGATCAACACTGCTAACGGCGGCGGCGATACCAAACTTTATACCACTGCCAATACGGACATCAAAAAGCTATGTTTGCAAAATAAACTGCATCTTTTGGATGCCTCTGTGCGCCATTTAGGCACTGACAAAAACTACGTCGTTTTGGAGAATTTGTATCAGCAGTTAAAAACCAAAGTCGACTTTTTCTTTAATACGCGTGTGGATAAGGTCGAAAAATTGTCAGACGGTTTCGCCGTTTACAGCAAAGCAGGCGATCATACCTGCAAATACTGCGTTATTTCCGTCGGCCGCAGCGGCAGCAAATGGATGGAAAGCGTCTGCAAAGATTTAGCTATCCCGACTAAATCCAACCGCGTGGATATCGGCGTGCGCGTCGAATTGCCGGCGGAAATATTCTCTCATCTGACCGATGAACTCTATGAAAGCAAAATCGTTTACCGCACGGAGAAATACGACGATTTAGTGCGTACTTTCTGCATGAATCCCTACGGCGCCGTCGTTACCGAAAATACCAACGGTATCGTCACCGTTAACGGTCACAGCTATGAGGATCCGGCGAAACATACCGAAAATACCAACTTTGCCCTTTTGGTGAGCAAGCATTTCTCCAAACCGTTCAACGACTCCACTGCTTACGCCGAAAGCATCGCCAGATTGTCCAATATGTTAGGCGGCGGCGTCATGGTGCAGCGCTTCGGCGATTTGATTCGCGGTCAGCGCAGTACTGATTCGCGTATTGAGGAAAGCTTTGTCACCCCGACATTAAGCGCTACTCCGGGCGATTTGAGCTTAGTTATGCCCAAACGTATCTTGGACGGCATTATCGAAATGATTTACGCTTTGGATAAAATCGCACCCGGTACTGCCAACGACGACACGCTTCTTTACGGTGTCGAAGTAAAATTTTACAATATGGAAGTCGAAATCGACAGCGATTTGCAGACCTGCCATCAGGGATTGTACGTCATCGGCGACTGCTCCGGTGTCACCCACTCTCTCTCGCACGCCTCCGCCAGCGGCGTTTATGTAGCGCGCAAGCTTTTGGAGCGTTTCTAACATTTCTAAACTGCAAAAATTTAAGCGATACTCATGCGAGTATCGCTTTTTTTCTTACAAAAGAAAAAGTATAGCCGCAGCTGTACTTCAACTAACTATTTTTCGCCCCAGTAAACCGTCGCCGCGCCGAAGCCCACGCCTTTATAGCCGCAGTTTTTTAATCCTGCCGCCTCAAAGTAGCTTTTAATCGTATCCTGATTGGGAAAATTGCGCAAAGACTCGGCGAGCCAAGTATACGCCGGCATTTTGCCAGCGACTTTTTTATTTTTATCAAAAATATGCCCCAAAATCGGTACAAATTTGAAATAATAGACGTTAAAAAATGCGCGGCATAAAGGATTTTTCGGACGTGAAACATCGATGCAGACGACCATGCCGCCTTTATCCACCACACGCGCCATTTCGCTGATGGTTTTAGGGATATCCAGCACATTCCTGAGCGCAAAGCCGTTGGTCGCCGCGCGGAAAGTATTATCGCTAAAAGGCAGGTTCATCGCGTCGCCTTGGACAAAATTTAAGCCCTTGCGCGGATTTTCCGCCAATTTTTTCTGCGCCACGGCGAGCATATTTTCTGAAAAATCCAGTCCCGTGACCTCGCCTGTGCCTACGATTTCTTTCATCTGAAAAGCCATTTCGCCCGTACCGCAGCAGACATCCAAAGCTTTATCGCCGCTTTTGAGTTTGGTTTTACTCATGACGAGCTTTTGCCAGCCTTTGAGCATCCCCCAAGTCATCAAATTGTTCATCTGGTCGTAGTTATCGGCAATAGTGTTAAAACACTCCTGCACATACTCTTTTTTATGTTCCATTTTATCTCCTACTTAATGTTTCTTTTTTTTCTTATTTTTCGCCTTAGCCGCCTGCGGACGCAGCTCCTTTTGCTGAGCGCGCTGTCTTTCGGTTATCTGCTGACGTCTTTGTTTTTTGCGGTTCAATACGTCATGAAAGTACAGCCACACTACCGCCACACAGACAATAATCAGCATAATGCGGAAAAAAATTATAAACGCCGGTGTCCAATGACTCGGCAGGTCCGTCAAAAAAAGCGTACTCATACCGATAGGCAACAAAAACAAAAGCTTATATACATTACGCTCATGCGACAAATAATCCAATAAAATATAAATTGCAAATGCCGCCATCAAAATTATTCCGTAAATATCCTCCACCTCCGCTTCACCACATATACTTGATATATTATTTTAGCACAATTTCGGAAAGCTTGCCAGTCATATCGCAGGATAAAGCATACAATATTTTAATAGCTGCAAAGAGATAGTTTTGGGGCAGATAATTTGAAAAGGTAAGGTTGATAAACTTAAAAAAGCTCCCGCCTAAGCAGGAGCCTTAAATCACACGTTAACCTCGGCTTTCACGCCCAGCAAATCCTTGTTAGCCTCTAAAGCAGGGCGCACAAATTTCGCTAAAAATTCTTCGGTTTGCTCTTTTGCCAAACCGGTGAAAAGCGCCGGATTAGCCAGCTCGGCTAATTCTTCATCAGTCAAATCAAAGCGGCTGTCCGCTTTAATACGCTCAAGCAAGTCGTTGCTTTTGCCATTCAGCTTGACCTCCTGCGCTGCTGCGACCGAGTGCGTGCGGATCGCCTCATGCAATTCCTGGCGGTCGCCGCCTTTTTTCACGCAGTACATCAAGATATTTTCCGTTGCTAAAAATGGCACTTCCTCATTCAAATGCTTCTCGATCGTTTTCGGATAGACTCTCAACCCTGTAATAATATTGATATACAAAGTCAAGATGCCGTCTACTGCTAAAAACGCCTCCGGCAAAGCGATACGGCGGTTGGCCGAGTCGTCCAAGGTACGCTCAAACCACTGCGCCGATGCGGTAATAGCCACATTTTGCAAATCGTTCATCACATAGCGGGAGAGGGAGGCAATACGCTCGCTGCGCATCGGATTGCGCTTGTAAGCCATCGCCGAAGAGCCGATCTGTTTTTCTTCGAAAGGCTCGTCTACCTCTTTTAAATGCGACAAAAGACGGATATCATTGGAAAATTTCGCCGCACTCTGGGCAATTCCGCTTAACACCTGCATGACGTAGAAATCTACTTTGCGCGAATAAGTCTGACCGCTTACCGGATATGCCGCGGCAAAATCCATTTTCGCACAAATTCTGGATTCTAAATCTTTAACTTTAGCGACATCCCCCTCGAATAATTCGAGGAAGCTGGCACAGGTGCCGGTGGTGCCTTTGCAGCCCAAAAGCTTCAAGCCCTCGATCTGCGCGTCCAACTGCTCCAAATCCAGCAATAAATCCTGCATCCACAAAGTCGCTCTTTTGCCAACGGTAGTCGGCTGTGCCGCTTGAAAATGAGTATAAGCCAAAGTCGGCTGATCTTTATATTTCTCGGCAAATTGCGACAAACCGTTTAAAGCGTTAATCAAAAGCTTTTTCACCTGCAAAAGCGCTTTGCGCATTAGGATGATATCCGTATTATCGCCGACATAGCAGGAAGTCGCGCCCAAATGAATAATCGGTTTCGCCTCCGGGCAGACCGCACCGTAGGTCAGAACGTGCGCCATGACATCGTGACGAACTTCTTTTTCTTTCTTAGCCGCCATTTCGTAGTCGATATTATAAATATTCGCCTTCATCTCGGCGATTTGTTCATCGGTGATCTCAATGCCTAATTCCTGCTCGCTCTCTGCTAAAGCAATCCACAATTTGCGCCATGTACTGAACTTGGAATCGTCGGAAAAAATCTCCTGCATCTCGCGGCTGGCATAGCGCGTGCATAGAGGATTTACATAAGTATCGTGCATGATTTGCTCTCCTTTGAAAATATAATTATTTGCCCATCAAGCGGTGCATGACCTCATGATATGCCTCTTCGACGCCGCCCATATCTCTTCTGAAACGGTCTTTATCTAATTTCTCGTGAGTCTCACTGTCCCACAAACGGCAGGTATCCGGGGAAATTTCGTCAGCTAAAACGATCGTGCCGTCGCTTAATCTGCCGAACTCTACTTTAAAATCTACCAAATCAATATTTAACTTTTTAAAGTAGGCTTTCAGCAGCTCGTTGATTTTGAAAGCCATGGTTTTGATCGTTTCGATCTCTTCCCAAGTAGCCAATTTTAACGCTACCGCGTGATAGCTGTTAAACAAAGGATCGCCCAATTCATCGTTTTTATAGGAAAACTCAATAGTCGGCGCATCAAAGACGATGCCTTCTTCGACGCCGTAGCGCTTAGCAAAAGATCCGGCGGAAATATTGCGGATAATAACCTCAAGCGGTACAATCGATACTTTTTTTACTAAAGTTTCGCGCTCGTTTAATTCCTCGACAAAATGAGTCGGCACGCCGCCTTTTTCCAGCATCTGCATCAAAAAATTGGACATTTGGTTGTTGATGACGCCTTTGCCGGTGATCGTGCCTTTCTTCAAGCCGTTAAATGCCGTTGCATCGTCTTTGTAGGACACGATGTACAAATTTTCATCAGCAGTTTGATAAACCTTTTTGGCTTTTCCCTCGTAAATCATTGCACCCTTTTCCATAAATAAATCCTCCTTAATAGCATAAATATATTTTCAATTATTTTGACTGAATTCGCTTTTTTGCTTTAATGCCGCTTCGACTAAACCTTTAAATAACGGATGAGCTTTGTTCGGACGGCTTTTGAATTCCGGATGGAACTGCACGCCCAAATAAAAATCTTTATCCTCTAATTCCACCGTCTCCACGATATGCCCGTCAGGCGACATACCGCCAATGACTAATCCTTTTTCCTGCATCGCCTCGCGATAATCATTATTAAATTCATAGCGATGGCGATGGCGTTCGCTGATTAATTCAGCCTGATAGCAAGCTGCCATTTTGCTGCCTTTTTTGATTGCGCATGGATAAGCACCCAAGCGCAAAGTACCGCCTTTATTGATCTCATCGCTCTGATCCGGCATAAAATCTATGACCTTATGCGCCGTCTCCGCATCAAACTCACCCGAGTTGGCATCTGCCAAGCCGCAGATGTGGCGGGCAAACTCGATCACCATAATCTGCATTCCTAAGCAAATACCCAAGCACGGTACATTATTCTCACGGGCATATTTCGCGGCGCTGATCATGCCCTCGATCCCGCGCTCGCCGAAACCGCCGGGGATCAAAATGCCGTCGCATTTGCTCAAAGCTACCTTGACATTTTGCTCATTTATAGTCTCGCTGTCGATCCAGTTAATATTAACCACCGCACCATAGACATAGCCCGCATGATTTAGCGCCTCCACGACCGATAAATAAGCGTCGTGCAGCTGCACATATTTGCCGACTAAACCGATCGTCACCGTCTTTTGGCGATTTTTAATATTTTCTAACATCTCTTGCCAATCGCTCAAGTCGGGATTAACCAGCGGCAGATTTAATTCACGGCAGACTATTTCCGATAAATGCTGTTTTTCAAGCATAAACGGCGCCTCGTACAAAACCGGCATGGTTATATTTTCGATGACGCAGTCGGGTTTGACATTGCAGAACATCGCTATTTTTTTGAAAATCGACTCCTCGATCGGCTCATCGGAGCGCAAAACGATAATATCGGGATGAATCCCCATGCCCTGCAGCTCTTTAACCGAGTGCTGAGTCGGTTTGGATTTATGCTCCTGACTGCTTTTGATATACGGCACCAAGGTCACATGGATGAAAAGTGCGTTTTCGTGACCGACCTCTAAACCGACCTGGCGGATGGCCTCTAAGAAAGGCTGGCTCTCGATATCGCCGGTCGTACCGCCGATTTCGGTAATGACGACATCAGCGCTGCTGGTCTTGCCTACTTTATAGATAAATTCCTTGATTTCGTTGGTAATATGCGGGATAACCTGCACCGTTTCGCCTAAATACTCGCCGCGGCGCTCCTTATTTAAGACATTCCAGTAAACTTTACCGGTCGTTAAGTTAGAAAATTTGTTCAAATCCTCGTCGATAAAGCGCTCGTAATGCCCCAAATCCAAATCCGTCTCCGCGCCGTCCTCCGTCACATAAACCTCGCCATGCTGATAAGGACTCATCGTTCCCGGGTCGACATTGATATACGGATCTAATTTCTGCGAAGCGATTTTTAAGCCCCGCGCTTTGAGCAAGCGCCCCAAAGATGCCGCCGTGATGCCTTTGCCTAAACCGCTGACTACACCGCCGGTTACAAATATATACTTTGTCATATGCCCTCCTTAATATGCTCTATTGATAACGCATGATGATGCTTTCGGCAAAATCACGGCGTTTAATACACCTGTCCATCGCATTTTTTTCTATATAGCGATGAGCCTGCGCCTCGGAAAAATGCAGGTTTTCCATTAAAAGCAGCTTGGCTCGATTGATTAACTGGATTTCCTCGATTTTGCTTTGCAGGGTACGATTTTTCTCCTGTAAGCGCTTGATCTTTAATTCCATTACCCTTAAAAAATTTAACGCCTGTCCCAAAAGCTGCTGATTGACCGGGCGAGCCAAGGTCAAAACTCCGCTTGACTCGCCGCGGTAATTCACTTGCTCGTAATTTTCGGCCTTGACAAAAATCAAGACGCCGCAGTCATTACTCTCGGCGATATCCACCGCTAATTCCAAGCCGAATTCGTCTTTAAGCGGAGCGTTGATCAATACGGCGTCCACATCGTTTTCCACCAGATAGCGTCTCGCCTCGCCTGCAGTATGAACGTGAAAAATATCGCCGAAATTTTGGTGCGGCAACTCCTTGGACAAATAATCAGCCGCTTTTTCGGAGGAAGAAACAATCAGCCCACGCAGTTCGATTCTTTTACCTGCCATGGTCATCCTCCTATCGGTGATTTTGCAAATAATTACTCGGCAAAATTTCGCGGATAAACTCGCTCGTCACCGCTTTTTCCCAGGCTTCCTCCAAACTTTGGGGTAATGAAGTTAAATCTTTTAATACTTCCTCAGAAGCGTTAAACAAATCTATATCCATCGCCTCCGGCAGGGTTAAATTACGCTTGATACCGTCAAGCCCGGCATGAATCAATAAAGTATACGCGATGTACGGATTGGCCTCCGGATCGGGAGAGCGCAGCTCGATACGCTTAAACTCGCCCTTCGCCGCCGGGATACGGATGAGCTGGGAGCGGTTTTCCTTGGACCAAGTGATATATTTCGGCGCTTTTTTCTCGCCTAATCTGTGATAGGACTCCTCCACAGGATTTAAAAACACGGTCATCTCGCCGATATGCGTCATTATCCCCGCCATAAATTGTTCGGTGTAATCTTTGCCGTCATCGCTTTTGATTGACATATTGATATGCATACCATTGCCGCTGTCATCAGCCATTGGTTTCGGAGAAAAATCAGCATAAAGACCGTTACGCATCGCGACCGTGCGTACTACGGTTTTAAAGGTCACCGCATTATCCGCCGCCGACAAAGCGTCGCTGTAGCGGAAATCGATTTCGTTTTGCCCCTGCCCCTCTTCGTGGTGAGAGCTTTCCGGCTTGATACCCATATCGACCAGCATAAAGCAAATCTCGCGGCGGATATTTTCACCCTTATCCTCCGGAGCAATATCCATATACCCCGCCCGATCAAAAGGTACTCCCGTCGAATTGCCCTCCTCGTCGGTTTTAAATAAATAAAACTCAAATTCCGAGCCGAAATAGCAGCGGATACCCATTTTTTTAGCTTTGGCTACCGCCTGCTTTAATATGTAGCGGCTGTCCTCGACAAACGGTCGATCATCGGGATATTTAATATCGCAAAACATTCGCACCACTCTCCCGTGCGTCGGTCGCCACGGCAGAATGCTTAAAGTCGAAGAATCGGGAAACAAAAACAGATCGCTTTTGATTTCTTTGGCAAATCCCGGCACCGCCGAGGCATCAAACGAAATCCCGTCGCGAAACGCTCTCTCCAATTCCCCCGGCATGATCGAGATATTTTTTTGCTTGCCGTTAATGTCGCTGAAAGCCAAGCGAATAAATTTTACGTCTTCTTCGTCAATAAAATTCATCAGTTCTTCATAGGAAAAATCCATCACTTCAGCCTCCGTTTAGCATATTATGATACTTTAAAAATATATTTTACACCTTTATTTATACACTGTCAATTAGGATAAGCGCCTTTTCCTCGCACTATTTTCAATAATTAAAATAAGCGTGAACCTAACTGAGCCAAATCACCAAAAGCGCGATCACGCCGAAACACACATAGCACACGCGGATAAATTTTTTACCATAAACGCTCAATCCCCAGCCTGTGCGCGCATAATACTCCAATATCCACGCCATACCTGCAACAATTAATGTTAAAGCAATTTTTAAAGCCAATGACATTTATCTCATCTCCTATCCCAAGCGCTCCTGTCGTAAAATCTCGCGGATGCTTCTCGGCGCATCAAAGGAAAAAATGCGCGCTTTTTCCAACAGCCTGTCTGCCACGCGCGGCGAATAAATCTCCTCAATCATATTAAGCGTCAAATTGGTGCTGATGATCCATGCTTTATTGTTTAAATTGCGCTCCTCCAGCAAAATGCGGATCTGGCTTTTGGCAAACTCGCTGGCAGTATCCGCGCCAAAATCATCTATCACCAGCAAATCGCAGTTAAAGAAGCGCAAAAGTGCGCCATCGTCGTGATTTTCGTATTTCGCCGTGCGGATCTCCTCCAAAAGGTCATTCATCCGTTTATAAATCACACTTTTGCCGTGATCCATCACTTCATTAGCCACTGCTAAAGATAAATGCGTCTTGCCCCTGCCGACCTCGCCGGTAAAAACGAAATTTTCGCAAGCCTCGCCGCGGATGATCTTTGCCGCAGCTTTTTGACACATCTCTACCTTTTGCGCCATTTTTTCCGGCTCGGTATAGTAAGCGCAGTTAAAATTAGCAAAAGTTTTTTCTCTCAAAGCAGGGGCAATATTGCTTAAAGCCGCTCGATCCCGCTTTTGCTCATTAAGCACACAAACACAAGGCACCCCCGGTGTCACATAACCCAAATCATGGCAAATCGGGCAGTCCCACTCGGGCTCGTAGACGCTTTCGTCCAAGCCTATCTGATTTAATATTTTGAGCCGCTCGCTAAATAAACTCTGCATTTCCCGATCCAAGCTTGCTAAATTATTGGGATTTTTCGTCCGCACGGCGTTTTTTAGTTTAATCAAGGCTATCTCGGCAATTCTGTCGGCAATCTGCTGCAAACGCGGCTCTTTTTTATGCAAAGCCGCTATTTTGCGGTCGCACTCCATTTGCTTTATACGCCGCAATTCTTCTCTGTCAGTCATCTCATCACCTATTCTGTTAAATTCGTCAAATCCCGCTGCTCGCTTGGGAATTTATCCTGCTTTCCCTTTTGCTTGAGCATCTTTTTCGCTTCCTGCATCGCTTGGCGCTTTTTCTGCAAATTTTCCTTGCGCAGCTTGACCTCCTCGGGAGTAAAAAGCTGCTCTTTGCGCCAATTATCCAAAATAGTGTCGGTATAAGTAAAGGACGGGTTGTCCGCCGCGATATTTTCATCTGCCGCCAAAAGGATCATTTCGTGCGAAAATTTCCACAGATTAGTCCATTTCAGATACATTTCCTTTTGCTTTTCGGTAGGATTGTTATACTTACCCAAGCGGCGCAAAACCTCCTGCACCTTAGTATTAGTCGTCTCCAAACTCTCGATAAAACGCGCCAATCCACCGCTGTCCTCAACTTTGGCACCGTAAGCCATTTGACAGAAAAACGCGAAATCATACGTATGACGGCGAAAATTTTTCTGGTAAAACATATATATTTCATAAAGCAGATCATACGACCAGTTGTACTTTTGCACCGCCGTCTCGATCTCCTGTTTTTCTTTCAAGCTCAAAAATTTGCCCTGTTCGCGCTCCAGCTTTTTCACTAAAGCCGCGTAATTGAGCTGATTAGTATTAAACTCATCGGAGCTGGTTAATTCGGTCTTTTGCGAATTTTCGCCCAGCGCGGCGGCAATTTTGTCAAACATCGGCGAGAAATCTATCGTCTCACGATCCGTATACCAATTCACCAAGCCTTTGCCATGCAGCGTGCGCGCCGCCTCAATCGCATAGCGGTCGTCGGATTTGACCTCGTCAGTCCCGGCATAGAGCAAATAAATAATTTTGCCTAAATCGTCAAAATCTAACCCCAGCGGCTCCATTAACCCCAATAGCCGCTTGGGCACGCCGACGACCCCTCCCTCAAAAAACCACGCGTATAAATTTTGTTTCATTCATGCCACCTCTATGCTACGATCCCGCTGATACGCATATCTATCTTTAAAACATTAATGCCCGTGATATCGTCCAAGACATTCACCAATTCCTTTTGGCACGCCTCCACCACCGGCTGGATATGCACGCCATAGTGAATTTTCATCTCGCAGTAAATATTCACACCGTAGCCGCGGTTAAAGACGCTCACCTTGACATTGCCGTCCAGCTCGCTATATTTGCGGATACAGTGGCGAACAATCTCCTCGATCACGCTGTCAGCGATGATTAAAGTACCCAGCTGCGAAAATTTCGGGCGGACGATCGTCGAGCGGTCGTTATCGGTTTTCGTATCCTTTTTCGAAAAAAAGCCGACAATCGAGCTCAGCCAGTAGTCTTTGCGCACCTCCACCGCAGGCAAAGGAATGACATGCTCGCCCTCTTTGCGGTGATTGAGCGCCTCCTCGATTTCCTCCGGCGTCGCTATGTCAGTAATGAATATTTTTTCTTTGATCGGCGGCAGATCAAGCGCCTCAACAATTTTTACAATCATTTTTTCCGAAGTGCCCAAAATCAAAATTTTCTGCGGCTTGATCTGCTTAATCTTTTCGCGGACGATATAAGCGTCGCGCGGATTGTTAAAAATCGCGCACTTCACCGCGCCGATCATCGTCGGCTCCGTTTTTGCCGAATGCCCGGCGATTTTTTTGCCGTTTCGGATCAAAAGCCCATCATCAATAATAGTATCTATCTCGTATTCCTTGGCTACATTGAGCGCATTATGACTTTTACCGGTACCGCTGGCACCGATAAGCGCATAGATTTCCATTACTCCTTGTCACCCCTAATAATCAATTTTTCCGTCAAAATATACTTTATTTCCAATTATTCTGCTTTTATAAACCAAAACCTCGACGCCCTCTTCTTGGACTGCGCGTAAAGTTTGGGCAAAGAGTGGATCCGTCGCCTCATTTGTCCTGAAACCTTGAGCGTCATGCCCCATCACGACAAAAACTACTGCGCTTTTGCCCAAACCCTCACGCTGCCACGCCGCTAACTCCTCCAAATGCCTGCGCCCACGCTCCGTCGGCGCGTCGGGAAAAATTGCCTTATCCCCCAGCAGGTAATTAACCGACTTTACTTCTAAAAGCAACTTTTGCGCATTTTCATTCTCCAAAAGAAAATCAAAGCGGCTCTCGCGAAAGCAATATTCGCGCCTATAGTGAAGATACTCCCGAAACTCGTCCAAATACCCCCTATCCAGCCAACGCGCAAAAAAATCATTCGCCAGATGAGCATTGAGGCATATTTTTCGCCCCGCATATTCGCTTAAAAGCAAGTCATAGGCGAGCTTGCGCTTGAGATTATCCGCTTTTTTGAGCCACACCCGCGCGCCATTATATAAAAGCTCGCCCATCCTGCCGGTATTTGCGATATGCACCTCGGTCAAATTGCCGTTTAGCTCGACTGTCGCCGCAAAGCGATTGAGACGCTTGATAAATTTCGCTTCAGTCGTCTCTCCCAAATCATAATAATCCATTAATCACACGCTGCCTCCAGCAGTTTCTCGACCATCTGAGCAGCAATTTCTAAATCTTTGATCGCGATATATTCTGCCGTAGTGTGCACATTACTCATGCCTACGCCGATATTGACCGCAGGGATCCCTTTGCCGTTCATAATATTAGCGTCGCTCCCGCCGCCGCTTTTGATAAAGGATACTTCCTTGCCGAGCTTGCGGCAAGCGGCAGTGACCATTTGAGCCGCCGTACTATCCAACGGTACATCAATGCCGTCATGGCTTTTCTCGATAGTAACTTTGGCCCAAGCGCCGTATTTAAAGGCAGCGTTTTCGCAAACCTCGCGCATATGCTTCATTTGCATTAACACTTTTTCTTCATCCATGCTGCGCGCCTCGCCCTCAATCAACGCCTCTTCAGGCACGATATTGGTCGCTTTACCTCCGCTTATTAAGCCGATATTGGCCGTTGTATCCTCATCAATTCTCCCCAAAAGCATCCCGCTTACCGCCTCAGCTGCGACCGCAATAGCATTAACACCTTTCTCCGGCTCCATGCCTGCGTGCGCCGCTTTGCCGGTAAATTTACAAGAGAAATCGTAATGCACCGGCGCTTTTACCGTAACATGGGAAGCGTCATCCTCCGAATCAAAGAAAAACGCCCCGTCGATCGGCCACAATTCCTCATATTTCAGCGCCTTGGCACCGTTTAAGCCGCCTTCTTCGGCGATGGTAAAAACGATCTGAATATCGCCGTGCTTTTTTTGTTCTGCCAAAAAACTGCGTGTCCCCTCTAAAATTGCACTGATGCCGCCTTTATCGTCGCCACCCAAAACGGTAGTACCGTCGGAATAAATAATTCCGTCTTTAATCTGCGGTTTGACTCCGCAGCCGGGTTTGACCGTATCCATATGAGCGCAGAAAAAGACACTTTTATAAGCGGCGTTTCCTTTTAATTTAGCGATGACATTGCCGCTGTTGCCGCCGATAGTTTGACCTGCCTCGTCTGTCTCGACCGCAAAGCCCATTTGTTCTAATTCTTTCATCGTATATTCCGCTACGGCGCGCTCATTGCCGCTTTCCGAGTCTATTTGCACCAAATCCAAAAATTGCGCCAGCAATCTTTCACTGTTCATTTTGCTTACCCCTTTCAATTAACTGTATACATCAATAGTATACCGCAAAAGCGGAAAATACACCAGAAAAATTTCATTTTCTCCTTAAATTTTTTCTTGATTTGACCGTGTGTCACACTTATTATTTTTCTACAATGCCTGCTTCATTCAGCATACCGTCTTGCCCTATATGCAAGACATAAAATTAACGAGTATCCGTCTGCACGAATACCCGTTATCCTTTTGATTTCCCGCTCGGAAATCCTTATCTTACATCTCTCTTAATACTTCACTTAAAGTATTGATAAAAATGTCCAACTCTTCTTTAGTAATAACTAACGGCGGCACCAAACGCAAAATATGCTCGCCGATCGAGTTCACCAAAATTCCTTTTTCAAGCATTTTTTGCGATACTTCCGGTGCGCTTACCGTAAGCTCGATCGCATCAATCAAGCCCAAACCGCGGACATCGCTTATTTTTCCATGCAATTTTTCGCCTAAAGCTTTTGCTTGACTGCGCAAATATTCGCCCTTTTCCCGTACTTCGGCTAAAAATTTATCGTCCAAAAGCACACTTGTCGCAGCCAAGCCCGCCGCGCAAGCCAAAGGCGTACCGCCAAAAGTCGTCGCGTGATCGCCAGGTTGAAAATACTGGGCGATTTCATCCTTAGCTACCATTGCGCCCATCGGAAATCCTCCACCCAAAGCTTTTGCCAAGGAAATAATGTCCGGTTTTAAGCCGAAATTTTGGAACCCAAAGCATCTGCCGGTGCGCCCCATGCCGGTCTGCACCTCATCGACGATTAATAAAACGCCGTATTTTTCGCATAATTTCTGCACGCCGTCATAGTAGCTCTGCGGCTGAATATTGACACCGCCCTCGCCCTGGACGACCTCAATCATGATTGCCGCCGTCTGGGGCGTGATTGCTGACTCCATCGCCGCTAAATCTCCGGCCGGAACAGCCTTGAAGCCCTCAGGGAGCGGACGGAACGATTTTTGGTATTTCTCCTGCGCGGTAGCCGCCAAAGCACCCAAAGTACGTCCGTGGAAAGATTTCACCAAGCTGATAATCTCATACTTGCCTTTATCCAGTCCCCATTTGCGCGCGAGCTTAATCGCCGCCTCATTAGCCTCGGCGCCGCTGTTGCAAAAGAATGTTTTGCCCAAGCCGCTTTTTTTCACCAAAACCTCTGCCAAAGCGTTCTGTTCTTTATTCCAATACAAATTGGAGCAGTGCATCATAATCTCCGCCTGCTTTTGAATCGCCTCGACAACTATTTTAGGAGAGTGACCCAAGCCGTTAACCGCGATACCTGCGACCATATCCAAGTATTTATTACCGTCCATATCCCAAACAAAACAGCCCTCGCCTTTTTCCAAAACGATCGGCAGTCTTTTATAAGTATTCATCACATATTGCTCGCCTTGCGCAATACATTCCTGCATATTCATTTTGTCCACTCCTTTACTACCATGGTGCCGATACCTTTATCGGTAAATAATTCTAATAAAATACTGTGCTCGGTGGTGCCGTTGACAATATGCACTTTGCGCACACCTTTATTAATAGCGGCTTTGCAGCATTCCACTTTGGGAATCATGCCGCCTTGGATTGTACCGTCTTTGATTTTTTCTTCCATATCAGCAAAAGTCAACAGCGAAATTTTATTTTTCTCTTTATCCAATACTCCGTCGATATCTGTTAACATAAACAGCTTATCCGCGCCGATACCAGCAGCGATGCTGCCCGCGGCATAATCCGCGTTAATATTATACACCTCGCCGTTTTCGTCACAGCCGATCGGGGCAATGACGGGGATATATCCCTGGGCGATCGCCTGATCGATCAAATCAGTCTGTACCTTTTCGACCTCGCCGACATAGCCTAAATCCACGTCCTCGCCTTCTTTATGCAGATAAAGCTTTTTCGCTTTAATCATACCGCCGTCGACGCCGTTTAGTCCTACGGCCTTGCCGCCTAATTTGCCGATCAATCCGACTAATTCCTGATTGATCTTGCCCACCAAAACCATCTGAGCAATTTTCATCGTTTCTTTATCCGTCACGCGCAGTCCATCGATAAATTTACTTGCAACGCCGTCTTTCGCTAATTGATTATTGATCTCCGGCCCGCCGCCGTGGACAATGACGGGATTGATGCCGATATAGCGCATGAGAATAATATCGGAAATCACTTTTTCTTTAATCTCCGGATCGGTCATCGCGTGACCGCCGTATTTAATAACTATCGTCTTGCCGTAGAGCTTGCGGATATATGGCAGAGCCTCGACTAAAATTTCTGCTGTCATTGAATTCATCATTACCACTCCTTAGCTCCGATAGCTGCCGTTAATTTTCACATATTCATAGCTTAAATCACAGCCGTAGGCCGTAGCGCTCGTCTGACCCGCGCCTAAATCAACCGTAATCACGACTTCGCCTTGCTCTAAAATCGTTTTCGCCGTTTCCTCGTCAAAATCGATGCCCATGCCTTTTTTGGCGACCTGCATCTCGCCGATATAAATATCGACATTTTCTTGGGCAAACTCCGCACCGCTGTAGCCTACCGCACAGGCGATACGTCCCCAGTTGGCGTCGCAGCCGAACACCGCCGTTTTCACCAAGCTCGAATTAATAATCGCTTTCGCCGCAAGTTTCGCGTCTTTTTCATCCTTCGCCCCGTTTACTGTCGCAATGATGAGCTTGTTGGCACCCTCACCGTCTTTAGCGATAGATTTCGCTAAATAAAGGAACACGGTATTCAATGCCTCACCAAACAATGCCAAGCCCTCGGCATCATTATCCAGTAAATCAATACCCGATAAACCGTTAGCCATGACGGCAACCATATCGTTAGTAGAAGTATCACCGTCGACAGAAATCATGTTGAAAGTTTTATCTACGCCTGCTTTGATCAATTTTTTTAAAGCAGTCGCGGAAATATTGGCATCTGTGGTGATAAAACCGAGCATCGTCGCCATATTGGGCATGATCATGCCGCTGCCTTTAGCAATCCCGCCGATAGTCACGGTTTTACCTTTATATTCATAGGAAAGCGAGCATTCCTTAACCACCAAATCAGTTGTCATGATCGCAAAAGCCGCTTCTAAACCTTTATTATAATCCAAAACTTCCGCAGCTTTTTTGATCCCCTTGGCTAATTTATCCATCGGCAGGGGCATCCCGATGACACCGGTGGAGGCTACGACGACATCATCGGGCGCAATATTTAAAGCCTCTGCCGTCATCTCGCTCATTAATCGTGCGCTTTTTAAGCCAACCTCGCCCATGCCGGCGTTGGCGATGCCGCTGTTGCAGACAAAAGCCTGGCATTTGCCGTTAGCCAAATTTTGCTCGGTAATAGTTAATGGCGCCGCCTTAAATTTATTCTGCGTATAGACCGCGGCGCACTCTGCCTGGACATCAGAAACGATTAACGCCAGATCAGTCCGCTCATGATAGCGGATTCCCGAGGCTACCGCCGCCGCTTTAAAGCCTTTGGGTGCGGTCACCGAGTTTTGTAAATGTTGTAATGTAAACTGCATCTTATTTCACTCCTCATGGATAGATAAAGCCTAATTTTAAACCGGCGTTTTCTTCTAAACCGAACATCAAATTCATATTCTGCACAGCCTGACCGCTGGCGCCTTTGACTAAATTATCGATTACCGAGATGACGTTAACTCTGCCTGTGCGCTCGTCCCACACTGCAGCAATATCGCAATAATTGCTCCCTGCCACCCATTTGGTGTTGGGCAGATCATTCATAGAGCGCAGACGGATAAAGTATTCATCTTTATACGCTTCATAGTAGCACTCGTCGATTTCTTTCTGCGAGAGCTTCTGCTTCGCCGTCACGGTGATACTTGATAATATCCCTCTGGTCATCGGCGTTAAATGCGGGGTAAAGGTAATATGCATTTCCTCCCCCGCCAAAAATCCTAACTCCTGCTCGATCTCTGCCGTATGGCGATGATGACCGGCTATTTTATAAGCACTAATACCGTCGTTCATATCAGGATAGTGGGTATTGGCTGTCGGCGTTTTCCCTGCGCCGGAGACGCCAGATTTACTATCGGCGACAATCGTATGCACATCGACCAAATTATTTTTTAAAAGAGGCATTAATCCTAAGATAATACTCGTCGGATAGCAGCCGGGATTAGCCACCAAATCGGCGTCTTTGATCCGCTCACGGTAAATTTCCGGCAATCCGTACACCGTGTCGGCTAAAACCTCCGGCCATTTATGCTCGGCGCCGTACCATTCATTGTAGCTTTCTAAAGTACGCAAGCGAAAATCCGCGCCTAAATCGACCACTTTCACGCCCTGACTCACTAATTCTTTCGCACTCTGCGAGGAAGCGCCGTGCGGCAGCGCCAAAAACACTACGTCACAATCGGTAAAATTCTCCGTATCGATCGTGCATTCCTCCAAATCCAAAGCTTTATACAAAAATTTATGAACATTAGAAACCTGATTGCCCGCATTGCTGCGCGAAGCCGCTTTAATTGGCTCCACCTCAGGATGATTAGCCAAAATTTTTAACAATTCGCCGCCGGTGTAACCGGTAGCTCCGATAATACCTGCTTTCAGCATAGGATCGCCTCCGCTTGAATATTTTAGATAATTATACGCTCATTTGTATAATTATGCAATAGCTTTACGCATAAATTTCCCAAATTTTTTTCTATGAATATTATGTAACATATTGATTTTACTTAACTTTTACCCATTTTTCTGCTATAATTTGAGCAAAGGAGATGCTTAAAATGAATTATGATGAAATAATTATTGATACTTTTACCCCGCTTGATAAATCTCTCGCCGCGCAAATCGTTCATACCTTAACCGCTAAAAAGCAAACCTTAGCCACCGCCGAAAGCCTAACCGGCGGCGCTATCGGCGCAGCAGTGACCTCGGTAAGCGGCGCCTCAAACATCTATTTAGGAGGAATAATTTCCTATACTAATCAAATTAAACGAGATATTCTCCATGTACCTGCGGAAATCCTGCATATCTATGACGCCGTTTCGCCGGAGTGCGCCAAAAGCATGGCTGAAAACTGCCGCATCCTTTTTAAAAGTGACTATGCTCTTTCTGCCACAGGCTTTGCCGGGCCCACCGGCGGTAATAAAGATTATCCTGTCGGCACGGTCTTTATCGCCCTAAACAGTATAAATGGTATAAGCGTGCAAAAATTATTTTTTACCGATCCAAAACGCGCCCAAGTGCGAGAAATGACTGTAAATTTCGCGCTTAAACTGCTTTTGGCGCAACTTTAATCGCGACAAAAACGGCAAATACCTTCCCCTTTGGGATACTGCCAAAACTCTTCACCGCACTTTTGGCAAATCTGCTTTTCCGCTTCGGCTAAGGTTTGCGGCGTATTGCCTAAAAAGTCACTCACGGGCAATTCATCCCAATAAAAACCTTTCGTCGGGCAGATATCTATGCACAAATCACATTCATTGCACAAATCAGGAGCAAAAGTTAAATATTTCTCGCCTGTATCGTTTTCATTTACTTTTAAACTTTCTGTCGGGCACAGACGCGTGCAGGCGGTGCAAAAAATGCACGAAGTATTTTTTAGAGCATGATACGGCAGATTTACTTCTGCATTTGCTTTATTTTGCAGCATTTGCCGCACGATACCGCGCTCGGAAGTAATTTTTTCAGGCATAAACGTCCTATCCTCGCGGAAACCATCCAAGGTGTCATTCAGCGTTTTTTGGGTTTCATCTACCGTTTTTTGAGCTAAATTTTTTAGCTCCTGCTGTCCTTTCGCGCTTAGACTTTCAAAAAAGCCGCGGCGGCTGAGACCCACGTCCGCACCATTATGCTGCCAAACCGCAATCTCTCGCTTGTTTTTTAAAAAGATAACTTTATCAGTTAATCCCAAATTAGCCAAGCGCATTTTTAAAGCGTCTGCCCAAAATCCTTTGGCACATTTTTCGCATATTTCAGGCGGCGCATAAATCGCCAGCGCCTCATTTTGCGCGGTCGCGGCTAAAATTTCTTCTATAGTAAATTGCTGCAAGCAGTGGCACTCCATCGCACCTGCCGGAATGTCAGGATTTTCCGTACAAGCCAACAGCACTTTTTTTTCATGCATTGTCGCCAGTTTCTCTCTCTCGAATGCAAACACCTTTTGCGGACATACTGCCGCGCACAGCCCGCAATCGTTGCACTCCTCATACTGCCATGCGCCGTCAATTAAGCTCAAACCCTGTTTGGGGCAAATATCGACGCATTTATAGCAATTACTCAAGGGACTTAATACCCGTAAGCACCGCGCAGAATCAATCTTAAGCGGAGATAGATATTTAACTGCTTTGGAAAGATTAAAAAAGCCCATCCTTTACCCTCCCTCGCAAATATTTACGCTTAGAAAAGCAGCAGAGATCTCTGCTGCTTTTTTCTTATTTTGTCCATATTTATTTCTTTAAATAAGCAAACCAGTAGCCGATGCCGATCAAAGCACCGCCCGCAATATTGCCCAAAGTAACCGGCAAAAGATTGCCCAAAAGGAAATTAGTCAAGCTTAAATTAGCCGCGCCCAGAGCATACATATTATTCGCCATGATACCGGCAGAAATGTAATACATATTAGCGATACAGTGCTCGAATCCGCAGAGGACGAAAATCATCACCGGGAAGAATAATCCGATGATTTTGCCCGCGACATCATCCGCCGCAAAAGCCATCCAAACGCCTAAACAGACCAAAATATTGCACATGATCCCGCGTAAAAACGCATCGACAAAAGAAAGCGAACATTTCAGATCAGCGGTTGCTACCGCCGAGGCTGCTAATTTCGCCCCAAAAAGATCGAAAGTATGACTATGCACCACCAGCGTGCTGATAAAGAGCGCTCCGACGAAATTGCCAAGATAAACTACGATCCAGTTTTTGAGCATTGCGGCTAAAGTCACTTTTCTCTCCAAAAGTGGAATCACTATTAAGCAATTTCCCGTAAAAAGCTCACTGCCCGCAATTAACGATAGCGCCAATCCTGCCGGGAAGATGCACGCTCCGACTAATTTCGCTACCGAGGGACCGGCAATTGATACTGCCGCCGTCGTCGCGCCCACGCCCGCTATGGCAATAAATGCTCCGGCAAAAATGCTTAAAATAAACATTTTTACTAAAGGCAGTTTTGTTTTGTTGGTACCGATATTAACATAATTTTGCGCAATTTGTGCCGGTGCGTTCATAGTCAGATCTCCTTTAGATGAAAAATATGATATTCTTCTATCATAGCACAAAATTCCCGCTTGTCAATCAGCTATTAATGGTATAATTTATTTCTCTTACACGGATTATTTCTTATATCCAGGACGAATCAAGAAGTAGGCTAAAGACTCAAACACCGCTGCTAAAATTAATCCATGCCAGAAAGTAAAGGAAATATCAGCATATTCGGCTAAACTCCAGCCTATTCCTAAAGCCAACAGCGCCGCGCCGAGATACGCTGCCCAGCCGTATATTTGCAAGCTTTCGCGGTCGTCTTTTTCCCTCTGCATCCAAACAAATCCTGCAACGAAAAGCCCTGCTCCCAAGACCATAAATACGATATTTAAAAGCATACTTTCTCCTTTCAAAGCTAAAAACGTCCCTTAGCCGAGACTAAAGGGCGTAAATTAATTATTTTCTGGGGTTTTTGATTTGAGCCTGAGCCGCAGCTACACGCGCAATCGGTACACGATACGGAGAGCAGCTGACAAAGGTCAAGCCTGCGCCGTGGCAGAATTCGATTGAGCTGGGCTCACCGCCGTGCTCACCGCAGATACCAAAGGAAATACCCGGTTTCACACTGCGACCCTTTTGGACAGCAGTTTCGATTAATTTGCCGACGCCTTTGCGGTCTAAGACAGCAAACGGATTTTCTTTCAAAATCTTCTTCTCGCGGTATGCCGGCATAAATTTACCCTCGGCATCGTCACGGCTGAAGCCTAAAGTAGTCTGAGTTAAGTCGTTGGTGCCGAAAGTGAAGTAATCGGCATATTGAGCCAACTCATCAGCCAGCAGGCAAGCACGCGGTAATTCGATCATGGAACCAATCAGGTAATCAAACTGTACGCCTTTTTCCTCCATGACACTTCTGCCAACAGCTTCGATTTCCTCGCGAAGCATTCTGACTTCCTCAGCGTCGATAACCAAAGGCAGCTCGATTTCGACTTTGATATCTTTACCCTCTTTAATCAAATCAGCAGCAGCTTGGAGAATAGCTCTGGCCTGCATACGATAAATTTCCGGATAAGTAACGCCCAAACGGCTGCCGCGATGACCGAGCATCGGGTTCATCTCGTGCAATGCACGGACGCTGCGGAGCAATTCTTCTTTTTCTTCGATTAAAGCGGCATCAGCATTTTCATGACGCATGTCATTGATCTCCAAAGCCAACTCCTCGGCATTCGGTAAGAATTCATGTAACGGCGGGTCTAACAAGCGGATAGTAACCGGCAATCCTACCATCGCATCCAAGATACCGTAGAAGTCGCCCTGCTGAATCGGCAGCAATTTTGCTAATGCTGATTCGCGAGCCTCGAGATTTTCTGCCAAGATCATTTCCTGCACGATCGGCAGACGATCCTGCTCCATAAACATATGCTCGGTACGGCACAAACCGATACCTTTCGCACCGAACTCACGCGCTTTTTTCGCGTCGCGCGGATTGTCAGCATTAGCCCAAACCTGCATACCGCCCATCTCGTCAGCCCAAGCCAAGATTTGTTTGAAATCGTCGCTTAATGCCGGCGGTAACAGCGGAACCTCGCCTAACATAACATTACCGGTCGAGCCGTCAACGGAGATGATCTCATCCTTCATGACCTTGCGCCCGTTAATATATACGCACTGGTTTTCGTAGTCGATTTTTAAAGCGTCGCAGCCGCAAACACAGGGTTTGCCCATGCCTCTGGCGACAACGGCAGCGTGGCTGGTCATACCGCCGCGGCTGGTCAAGATACCCTGCGCCATGATGATACCGTGGATATCGTCAGGAGTGGTTTCGGTGCGAACCATCAATACTTTTTCGCCTTTTTTGCCGCGTTCCTCAGCCTCATTGGCGTCAAATAAAATTTTACCGCAGGCAGCGCCAGGAGAAGCAGGCAAGCCCTGAGCTACGACTTCCAATTTAGCATTAGGATCGATGCTCGGATGCAGCAACTGGTCAATCTGCTGCGCGTCAATACGAGTCAACGCGGTTTCTTTATCAATTAAGCCCTCTTTAACCATTTCTACAGCCGCACGCATCGCAGCAGCGGTGGTACGTTTGCCGTTTCTGGTCTGTAACATATACAATTTACCGTTTTCAATGGTAAACTCGATATCCTGCATATCTTTGTAATGCTGCTCTAACAAATTAGCAACTTTAACGAAATGCTCGTAAACTTCCGGCAGATCCTCGGACAATTTGCTGATCGGCTGCGGAGTGCGGATACCGGCAACAACGTCCTCGCCCTGAGCGTTGATCAAATATTCGCCGTATAATTTTTTCTCACCGGTGGAGGGGTTACGGGTGAAAGCAACTCCTGTACCGGAAGTATTGCCCATATTACCGTAAACCATAGACTGGACATTGACAGCAGTGCCTAAATCGTCGGGAATTTTGTTCAACTGACGGTATACAATCGCACGCGGATTACCCCAAGAGCGGAAAACAGCCTCGATAGCCATTAACAACTGATCTTTAGGATCCTGCGGGAAATCTACACCTTTTTCACGTTTAACTAACTTTTTGTAATCCTCGATGACATCTTTCAAAGCCTCGGCGCTGACCTGATGGTCGTGTTGGACGCCCTCTTTTTCTTTATATTTCTCTAAAATATTGTCAAATTTGTAATGTTCGATCTCCATAACAACATCGCTGAACATCTGAATGAAACGACGGTAGCAGTCGTAAGCAAAGCGCGGATTGTTGGTTAATTTCGCTACTGCTTGGACAGTAACATCATTCATACCCAAGTTCAAAATAGTATCCATCATACCGGGCATGGAAATAGCTGCACCGGAACGAACGGAAACCATTAACGGATTGGCGGGATCACCGAATTTTTTGCCGATCTGCTCTTCAACGATGGCGAATTTTTCCCAAACTTGCTCCAGCACTTCGTCGGATAATTTATTGCCGTCAGCGAAATATTTGTTGCAGGCCTCAGTAGTAATGGTCAAGCCCTGCGGTACCGGCAACCCGATATTGGTCATCTCGGCCAAGTTAGCGCCTTTACCGCCCAACAGGCTGCGCATGTCTTTGTTGCCCTCTTTGAATAAGTAAACATACTTCTTGCTCATAAAATATTATCTCCTCTGTAATAAATTTGCAAAACTTTGCTGGCAGTTTCTTCCACCGCTTTGTGTGAAACGTCGATGATTGGGCAGCCAATTTTTTTCATGATTCCCTCGGCATAATCCAATTCAGCTAAGATTCTTTCAAAACTGGCGTAGTCAGCTTTATTACCAATACCGATCGTTTTTAATCTCTCGGTACGGATTTCGTGTAATACTTGGGGCTTTACGGTCAGTCCCACGACTTTGCCGCGCGGCAGTGAGAATATCTCCTCCGGAGCCTTGACCTCCGGCACCAAAGGCACATTAGCCACCTTTAATCCTCTGTGTGCCAAATACATACATAACGGCGTTTTTGAGGTGCGGGATACTCCCAAAATCACAATGTCGGCATAAGTAATGCCGCGGGTATCCTGACCGTCATCATATTTTACGGCGAATTCCACCGCCTCTATTTTTTTAAAGTAACTGTCATCCATCACATGCGACTTGCCCGGAGTAGCCGATGGCGTCTGCCCGCTTAATTTTTTCAAAGCGTTCATCATCGGTCCTAAAACATCGACCGTGATAATTCCCTTTTGTGCGGCATATTCCTCTAAGGAGGCGCGTATATCATCCAACACAAGCGTATAAACCAAGATACTGCTTGTCGGATCTATCCCATCTAAAACTTCAAACAGATAATTTTTGTCATTTACATACGGAATACGCTTGTACTCCATATTTGGACAGGCAAACTGACAAGCAGCTGCCCGGCAGACATATTCCGCCGTTTCGCCCAGTGAATCGGAAAGAATATAAATAGTTTGCTTCATCTCGCACCTCTTTCTAATCCATGATATTGCCGTTGCTCAAATCCATAAAAGCCTTGGTAATATTGGTTTTGGTCAAGCGCCCTAAAACCTCATATCCGCCATGCTCGTCTACTGCCACGACCGGCAGACTATCTACCTCATGCTCGATCATCTTTCTGGCTGCCTGCCAGAGGCTCTCTTCCTCGGTGACGACGATAATATTAGGCATCCTCGTCATCACGATGCGAACCGGCAGCTCATTAATATTCGCCTGACCGATAGCCATTTTGAGCATATCTTTGCGTGATACTACGCCCATCAGTTCGCCCTCGTCGTTTACGATATAAATCGTGCCGACATCATTGACAAACATACTAACGATCGTATCGTACACGGAGGTATTTTCATTGACAATAACCGGGACATTTTGATAATCTTTAACCTTTAAATCGATTATTTTACGATAAGCATCGTAATTATTATCCTCGCCTTTGAAATAATAGCCCACACGCGGACGCGCATCCAAAAGCCCCACCTGCGTCAAAAACGCCAAATCAGGTCGTAATGATGCTCTGGTCAATTTCAATCTGTTGGCAATGCTTTCTCCGGTAATCGGTCCGCTTTCCTTGACAATATTTAAAATATCCTTTTGCCGTTGATTTAACTGTATGACCATCACCCCCAAAGCTGTATCATAATCTCACTATTATATTATGCAACATATTTCCTGAAAAATCAATAATTATTGTATGCTATTTTTTTAATTAATTCAATGAAATGTATAATTTTATTTACGTATTTCATTATTGTAAAAACTTTATGGTTAAAAACTATAGTTTTT
>QAKL01000067.1 GCA_003343815.1 Clostridiales bacterium | reverse complement strand
CTGCCGTCATACAATCCGCCGGAACCAGCCGCCAAAAAGCCAAAATTTGAAATAACCGCCATCTTAAACGGCAGTAAAAATCCGCCAAATGCTACAACCAATGCCACCGAAAAAGTAGCCCATGCTCCGGTTTTTGTTCCCTTACCGTAGCCTACTTTATCGCACATCGCCCAAACCAAGCCCCAAAAAGCCAATGTTACTGCAACCTCGCTCAAGCAAGAAGCACAAACTGCTGCCGCTAAATAAATAATAACAAACAATAACCATGGTTTTCCTTGAGTAAATTTACGGCTGACCGACCAATTTGCGATGTACTCCAGCAAACCGATATTTTTCAGCAGCCCAACACTAATCATCAGCCAGAAAGCAATGCCTACTGTCATATTGCTCATCAAAGCTCCCCATGCCGCAGTCGGCGTGGTATAGCCGGTAAGTCCAAACAAAATCAACGCCATAATACTCGGACCAATCATATTGGTTGTGCACCAACCATAAATAGCGCCGATAAAAATACCCACTACTGTCATCCCAAGCGGTGTCATTGGCTCCGGAGCCGGAATAAAGCGCACAAAAAGCATTAAAGACAGTGAAATTGCTGAATTTAAATACCATTTAAAATCTTTCGACATAAATACCCTCTCCATTTTTGAGAATTTTATTATAGTATTTTGTTTTATTGATTGCTGTTAAGATGTCTGGATCCATTTGCATCATCTATACTTTTATTATATATAAATTGCCCGATTATGCAAGCAATGTTTCATTGTTCATCATTTACGCCAAACAAAATGTTGATGAAATATACAAAAAGCACTTCTTTTTGCAAAGAAGTGCTTCACTCACCTACTATATTAATTTGTCTGATTGTCTTTTGTAAAGGTTATCGTGTATGCCAAGCCTGCTTTTGCGTCACTCTCGCGGAAATTTTGCATATCAGACGACCAAGTATCGCCATCAGTCATTTCTAATTGACACCAGAGGACGATTTCTTTATCCGGAATAATTTCCGTATCATTGCTTCGAATCATGCTCACCGAGCCTTTTTCATCACTGAAAACATCTTGCGGCAGATTGATGCCAACCGTGCTGAAGCCGTCTTTATCAATCACATGAAAAATTAACGGTCCGCCACCAAAGGGAGCCTCAATCGCAATTTGTTCAGGATTTGATTCCAATTCATCATTCCACGAGGAGGTTTCCGCACTCCAGATGCCGTCGCGGCAAATCCAAAGCTCCGTTTTATAACCGGTGATGCCCCCTGCATTGACATCGAAAAACCGCACGCGATTTTGAAAAATCTGCATCGCATTTTGTGTTTCTTTGGAAAACTCGGTAACTTTGAGCGTATCAGCATTACTTACTCCTCCGCAGCCTGCTAAAAGCAGCATGAGAAACGCTAAAATCACCGCAGAAAATTTCTTCATTTATATCACCTCAGTAAAAAGATGATTTTATTATAGCAAATCAGATTAAGCCTCGCAAGTATTTTCTGCCAAAATGCGCTTTAAAGCAGAGGCAGAGCTGGAATGAGAGCGAGCTATTTTAACGTTTTGCCCTTTAACCTCACTCAAAGCGCAGTTCAGCATTTTGTGCGACATCGTGCCGGTGAAAAGGATCAGCAGATCGGGGCGACCGATTTTGTTTTTTAATCCGTCCTCCATTCTGGTGAAAACTTTGCCGCAGCATTTATAAGATTTGCAGATGTCCTTATATTGCCTTTCCATACATTCATTACCGCCAACGATTACTATACTCATAAATTTATCCTCCTATTTTTTCATCTAACTTTGGTTACCTTTAGCTAACTTGATTTGAAAAAAATTAATCGCATTAAGCGATCAATTTTTGTGGTTGGACTTGTTATCTTGGTTAGCTTTGATTAACTTTTCTTTACTATACCAAACTTTGTACAGCTTGTCAACTATTAACTGCTATATTTTATAATTATTTTTGTACTTTTTGCTTATGATTATTATAAAATAAATATACCGATAATCGCACCGACAGCGATCAAGAGGATCGGGTTCGCCTTAAATTTACGAATAGCGATAAACGAAACAACAATGATTACTAAATCTATCGCCCCCGTCAGGCTTACGCCGCTTTGGGCAAATATTGCGCGGGCAATAGTAATCGAGGCAAAGAAAATCATCCCGACGACCACAGGCTTAATGCCGATCATCAATTTTTTTAAAAGCTTGCTGCCGCGCTCGGTTTTTAAAAACGCGCTTAAAGCGACGACGATAATAAACGCCGGCAGGCAAAAACCGAAAGTCGCCATAGCCGCTCCGCTTAAACCCGCTAATTTAAAACCGACATAGGTCGCGGTATTAATAGCTACCGGTCCCGGGGTGCTTTCCGCGACGGCGATCATATTTAAAAATTCGTTGGTGCTCATCCAGCCGTTAGTAGTGACAGTATCTTGGATAAAGGGGATAACCGCATAGCCGCCGCCGAAACATAAAGCGCCAATCAAAAAGAAATTATAAAAAAGCTGCCAGTAAATCATTTGCTTTCCTCCCTTGAGGCAACTATATAGCCGATAATTCCACCGACAATGATGAAAAATATCGGGTTGATGTCGATAATTACCGCAGCAATTACCGTTGCCAGCATGATAGCAATGCCTATTTTATCTTTAGCAATAGGCTTAAGCATTTTCACTGCCGCCGCTAAAATCATGCCGACTACGACCGCACGGATGCCATTAAATGCGCCGATGACATAATGATTGTCATTATATTTTAAAAGCACTCCCGCCAAGCAAACTATAATAATATATGACGGCAATACTACGCCCAAGGCACAGACTACCGCACCCAATTTACCATAAAGCTTATAACCCGTCTGCGTGGCACAATTAACCGCCAAGGCTCCCGGCATCGCCTGCGAAAGAACGACGATTTCCTCCATTTCGGCTTGAGGGATAATATCTCTCTCCTCGCACAATTCCCGATAGATAATCGGCAGCATCGCATAGCCGCCACCGAAAGTGAAAGCGCCGATTTTAAAGAAAATTAAAAACAGCTTAAATAAACCGTTCATTAAATTTATCCTCCTAAAAATACGCATAGAAAAGCGATTAGCATTTAGCTAACCGCTCGAAATTTTTATCCCCGCACCGCCGTAATGCCGGCTAAGTTTGAACCTGCCTAAGCAGGTGGGCTCCTCCGCTTGATTTCCTCGTCCCTAATTAACGCCGAAGCTGGAAGAAGGTCTCAAATCCCTCAAGCGAGAATCGGATCCCGATAAAGATGTGTTGGTTCAAAAATGGCCAACAACATTACGAACATAGCAGGGTGATTAACTCATCTACAAGTAGGATTATAGCACATTATCTCTCATATTGCAAGAGCTTATGCGCAAATAAAGCTTGTATTTTTTAATTACTTTTGGTAATTTTTCTCGCCGGAGAAAATGAGCATTTTGTCTTTATTAGGCTCGACTTCCGCCTCAAAAACATCTCTTTGCCAATCTTCAGGGGTGTATTCCTCGATATTGACACTGATCGCATCTTGAGAGCAGCCCCAAACGTCTAAGAACAGCTGATTAATTTTCTCTGCGATTTCTTTTTTGGTAGCCTCGTCTTTCGGATAGGCTTTGATCTCGATATACGGCATTATTTGTCCCCTTCTTTCGCTAATTTTATGCTTAATGCCAGCTCGTCCAACTGTGCCTGTGCGACCTCCGACGGAGCCTCGACCATCAAATCCATGGCGTTTTGCGTCTTGGGGAAGGCGATGACATCGCGGATGCTGTCGCGCTTGCCCATCAGCATGACTAATCTATCCACACCGAATGCCAAGCCGCCGTGCGGTGGAGCGCCGTACTCAAAGGCTCCTAAGAGGCAGCCGAACTGGGCATTGTACTGCTCGGGCGACATATTTAATAAAGCAAACATTTTTTCCTGCAAATCGCGCTCGTGGATACGGATGCTGCCGCCGCCGATTTCCACACCGTTTAAGACCATATCGTAGGCTCTGGCCCTAACTTTGCCCGGCTCGGTAGTCATCAGCGGGATGTCGCACTCCAAGGGCGCGGTAAAGGGGTGATGCATCGCATAATATCTTTGAGTTTCGTCGTCCCATTCTAATAAGGGGAACTCGGTGACCCACAGGAAGTTTAATTTATCCTCGTCAATCAGATTTAAGCGTTTTCCTAACTCTAAGCGCAAATGCCCCAAACTGTCCGAGGCAGTCAAATACTTATCAGCGACGCAGAACACCGTATCTCCGACCTCGGCTTTAGTTACAGCGATAATATTGTTTAACTCTTCCTCGGTCAGGAACTTTTTAACCGGAGATTTGATTTCATTTTCCTCGACGACGAAATAAGCCAAGCCTTTCGCACCGTAGGTTTGGGTTAATTTGGTTAAATCATCTAACTGACGGCGGCTCAGCTGACAGTTTTTCGCCACGATCGCTTTCACCACGCCGCCTGCTTCGATCGCCGAAGCAAACGCTTTAAAGCCGCAGTTTTTCACCGTTTCGCTTAAATCGATAAAAGTCATGCCGAAACGGGTATCGGGCTTATCAGAGCCGTAATTATCCATCGCCTCCTGCCAAGTGAGCTGGGGGAACGGCTGCGCCAACTCGACGCCTAAGGATTCCTTGAAAACATGAGCAATCATGTTTTCGGCAACGCTCATGACGTCCTCCTCATCGACAAAGCTCATTTCCATATCCATTTGCGTAAATTCCGGCTGACGGTCGGCGCGCAAATCCTCATCGCGGAAGCAGCGGGCGATCTGGAAATATTTCTCGAAACCTGCCACCATCAATAATTGCTTAAACTGCTGCGGAGACTGCGGCAGAGCGTAAAATTTACCCTGGCAGACGCGGCTCGGCACGAGATAATCGCGCGCGCCCTCAGGCGTACTTTTCATCAAAATCGGCGTTTCGATTTCTAAAAACTGCTCCTGATCCAAATAATCACGCATGGATTTTTCGACGCGGTGACGCAGGATCAAGGCTTTCTGCATTTCCGGGCGGCGCAAATCCAAATAGCGGTATTTTAAGCGTAAATTCTCATCAGCGTCCAAGCCGTCGATAATATAAAACGGCGTCGTTTTAGCTTTGTTGATAATAATAACTTCGTCGGCGGCGATGTCGATTTCGCCGGTCGGCATCTGAGGGTTGATCATATCCTCAGGACGCGCGGTAACGATGCCTTTAACCGCCAAAACAAACTCAGTGCGCACTTTTTGCGCCGCAGTCAGAGCCTCTGCCGGAGCTTTTTCCCCGTTTACGGTAATCTGCACGATACCCGAGCGGTCGCGCAGCGTGATAAACACCACGCCGCCTAAATCTCTCTGGCGCTGCACCCAGCCGGTCAAGGTCACCTGCTCGCCGACATGGGATTTGTTTAATTCTCCGCAGTTATGCGTTTTTTTATACTTATACATGAATTACAATCTCCCCTCGAGATACTGTACGATTTCTTCCATCGCTACTTCTTCTTGGCTGCCGTCTGCCATGGCGCGCACGACTAATTTATTTTTTGCCAATTCATCGTCACCGATCATGACGACGTATTTTACTTTCATGCGGTCGGCACCTTTCATCTGCGCCTTTAAGCTGCGGTTTAAGTAATCCTTTTCGACATAAATGCCTTTGCGGCGCAGTTTTAAAGCTAAATCAAAGGCCGCGCCTTGAGCTTTTTCGCCCAGTGAAGCGATATACACGCTCGGATTTTCCTCCAACGATAAACTAATCCCCTGCTCTTTCATCGTGAGCAGTAATCTCTCCATTCCCACAGCAAAGCCGATACCCGGCATATCCGTCCCGCCGCACTGCTCCAAAAGGCCATTGTAGCGGCCGCCGCCGCAGACAGCGTTCTGCGCGGAGCCGATCGTATTTACCACTATTTCAAAGGCAGTCTGGGTGTAATAATCCAACCCGCGCACCAAATTGGTATCTACTTCGTAAGGAATACCCGCTAAATCCAAGTATTCTTTCACTTTTGCGAAATGATCCTTGCAGTTATCGCAGGCTGACTCGATAGTAGTCGGCGCGCCTTTAGCGATATTGTGGCATTTTTCCTCTTTGCAATCCAAGATACGCAGCGGATTACGCTCCAAACGACTTTGGCAAGTCGGGCACAGCTCGTCCTTGTACGCTCCGAAATATTCTTTCAGTTTGCGGGCATGCTCAGGGCGGCAGTCCTTGCAGCCGACGGTATTGATTTTCACCGTAAGCCCGTTTAAGCCCAAACTTTTAAATAGCTCTGCAGCCAAGGTAATAACCTCGGCATCTACCGACGGATCATTAGAGCCCATGACCTCGACTCCGAATTGATTAAACTGCCGATAGCGCCCGGCCTGCGGCTGATCGTAGCGGAACATCGGCCCGATGTAGTAAAGCTTGGTCGGCTGCGGCTCGGCGTACAAACGATTCTCGATAAATGCGCGCACCACTCCGGCGGTATTTTCCGGGCGCAGGGTCAAATGACGAAACGCCTTGTCTTCAAAGGAATACATTTCTTTTTCGACGATATCGCTGGTATCGCCCACACTGCGCAAAAATAACTCAGTATGCTCAAATATCGGCGTGCGGATTTCCTTAAAGCCGAAACTTTTGCAGATAGCGCGCATTCTCTCTTCGATATACTGCCATTTTTCGGTTTCTCCGGGCAGAAAATCATTGGTGCCGCGCGGTCTGTTGGTCAGCATGATATTCACCTCATTTATATTTTCCTCGAAAAAATACACCGTCCGAAGCGCCTCAAGCCTCATCAGACGGTGCTTTTTCGTCGAAATAAATTCTTTTGCTTCGTTTTTCTATTTTAACTTATCGACCTTATTTTGTCAACTTTTCTTTGGATAATTTCCTCGATCCGCTCATTATACAAAATCAAATCTCGGGGATTGAAATCCCCATCCAAGCACCAGCCGTCGGAGCAGACGTATTTGCTGGAGGAGCCGACACCCAGGCCGTAAATGCTTTGCCGTTCCTCCATCATGAGGATATTGTATAGCGACTCAAATCCCGGCTTGGTATAGCCGATATTTTCCAAATTATTAACCATATGCTTTTGGCGGTAGAGGTAATACGGCACATAGCCCTCTGCTTTAACCCACTCGCTTGCCATCGCCGCCATTTCTTCAATAATAGCCGCTCCCTCGCTTTTGTAGCCCTCTTCCTCTTTCAGACGTGAGGAGCGTTTCAGCGCTAACGAGTGAATCGTCACATTTTCCGGCTGCATTTCGGCGATTTTGGCTAAAGTATAGGCGAAATCTTCTCCTCTTTCGCCCGGCAGCCCGATAATCAAATCCATATTGATATTATTAAAGCCGACCTCGCGCGCCAGATAATATTTTTTCTCCAAATCCGCCGCCGTATGCCTTCGTCCGATCCGCCGCAAGGTTTCTTCGACCATACTCTGCGGATTGATACTGATACGGCTCACGCCCAACTCGTGCATGATTTCTAATTTACGGCGATTGAGCGTATCGGGGCGCCCGGCCTCGACGGTGAACTCGACTAAATCGCTACCCATTTGCTCCTGTAAAAATTTAAGCAAATCCTCCAATTCCGCTTCGTTTAAGGTCGTGGGCGTGCCGCCGCCAATGTATATTTCCTTGATTTTCTGCCCACGCTCATGCGCTGCCTCGGCTACCGCAGCAATCTCGCGCTTTAAATTCGTCAAATATTCAGCCATCTTTTGCGGCTTTGGCAGATTAAATGAGGGAAAGGTACAGTACGAGCAGCGGCTCGGGCAAAATGGGATATCGACATAGACTCCTGCGCTTTTTACAGCCTGCTCGCGCGGTTCAAAAAATCCGCGCTGAAGCGCCGCCACATCGGTCAAAAGCGCCGCTTTTTCCTCGCTGCAGGTAAACTCACTTATGAGCCATTCTTTAACCGAGGAGATATCCTCACCCTTATCCAGACGAAAATGAACCAGTTTGTTCGGCCGCATCCCCGTTAACGTGCCCCATTTACTGCCGCGGGAATTCAATCTTTCTTTTAAATAGCGATAGAGCACCGTGGCACGGGCGCGGCGAATCTCCTGGATAGTTTCGCGCCCCATTTGATCAACTGCTAAGCTCGTCTCGCCGATATGCATTATTTCTTTATCGTCCGCTATTTTTTCTATCCAAACCGTTTCCGCGCCCTCACTATCCTCGCTCCAAGTAAAATCAGGCTGAAAAATACGGAGGACATCAAGCATCTCGCGGTAATATTCGGCTGCGTCTTTTCTTAAATACAGTTTCATCATTTGCGCAGATACCTGTTTAATTTACGCTCGTAGCCCATCGTCGTCGCAGGTCCATGCCCGGGATACATTTGCGTGTCGTCGGTAATTTTCGCCATACGCTCGCGCACGCTTTTTAAAAGCTCCTCAATATCGCCGCCGTACAAATCGGTGCGTCCGACTGTCCCGCGAAAAAGCGTATCGCCCGAAAAGCACAATTTCTGCTCCTTTTCCCAAAAGCACACGCCGCCTTTGGTATGCCCGGGGGTATAAAGCACGGTCAGTTTATATTTGCCGAAAGCGATCTCGTCGCCATTATGCAAAATAATATCGGGCGCGCTTTGGGCTTTTATCTCATCATCGACAATATAAAGCTCAGGATTGGTCAAAATATCAACATCATCGGCGTGAATGGCGACCAAAGCGCCAGTTTTTTCTTTCATATAGTCATCGTTGCCCACATGGTCGTTATGACCATGGGTATTTAAAATATATTTCACTTTTAACTTTTCAGCGTCGATATACTCCATCAGCACGATCCCATCGTCGCCCGGATCGATAATGACTGCTTCTTTGGTTTCTTCGTCGCTTAAAATATAGCAGTTGGTTTCTAACTCGCTGACTAACATCTTTTTGATTTTCATTTTCTTCTCCTCGGCTTAGAATAATTTCCCGCTGTCCAAAAGCATGGTAATCGGCCCATCATTGACCAAAGAAACCTGCATGTCGGTCTGAAATACCCCGGTCGCAATTTCCATACCTTGATTTTTTAATTCAGCATTAAATTTCTCGTATAGCTCATTCGCCATTTCGGGGCGCGCCGCCTCGGTGAAACCGGGACGTCGGCCTTTACGGCAGTCGCCGTAAAGCGTAAACTGCGAAACGCTCATGATTTTACCGCCTATATCTTTCACGGATAAATTGAGCTTGCCCTCATTATCCTCAAAAATGCGCAAATTAACGATTTTTTCCGCTAAATAAGCGGCATCTTTTTCCGTATCTGTGTGCGTCACGCCTAAAAAAACGACTAATCCCTGCTCTATCGCTCCGCACTGTGTCCCCTCGGAGGAAACACTGGCGTTTTTAACTCTCTGTACTACTGCTCGCATAATTCACCTCATATTTGACTATTCCGCAATACTGCGCTTAACGTCCTCGACGTCTTTGATGCTGCGGATTTTATCGATCAAAATGTTTAACTGGCTTAAGTTAGCTATTTCCAAGCTCATGTCAATATTTGTATGGAAATTTTTACTAACCGAATTAATCGCGGAAATATGCACCTTAGTGTCGTTGACCAATGTCATAATATCCGCGGTAATTTTCGGACGGTCAAGGGCGATGATATGGAGCTTGACCTGGAATACTTCCTCCTCGTAATTCTCCCAATAAGCGTACAACAGACGCGATTTTTCCTCCTCCGACAAACTTTTTAAGTTCGGACAGGCGGTATGATGCACCGTGACACCGCGCCCGCGGGTGACAAAGCCGACAATCGGATCTCCCGGCACAGGCTTACAGCAGTGAGCAAAGCGGATACTCATGCCGTCAAGTCCGTTAATTACCACGCCGCTGGAATTTTTCGATTTCGGGTGGACTTTATGCTCGCGGTTGCTCTTGCTATTTAAAATATCTTCTATATTCTCCTCCTGCTTGGGCGCAGGATGGGTTTCTTCTTTCAAACGATTGAGCACCTGCACCGGCGTAAGCGACCCTGCGCCCAAGGCGATCAGGATTTCCTCGCGGTTGTGATAGCCGATTTTCGGCGCCAATTGGTTCAAACTGTCACCTTTAATAAATTGGTTGATATCGAGCCCCTGTTTTTTCGTCTCGCGCTCCAAAGCCTCACGGCCTTTGACGATATTTTCTTCGCGACGGTCTTTTTTGTACCACTGCTTAATTTTATTTTTCGCCATCGACGTTTTGGCGATATTGAGCCAGTTCTGCCCCGGGCCGTTCACCTGCTTGGAGGTCAATATTTCGACGATCTCGCCGTTTTTCAGCTCGTAATCTAAAGGCACAATGCGATTATTGACCTTGCAGCCTATACAGCGGTTGCCGACATTGGTATGAATTTTATAGGCATAGTCGATCGGCGTCGAGCCTACGGGTAATTCGTAAACATCGCCGCGCGGGGAGAAAACGAACACTGTATCGGAAAATAAATCTACTTTGACCGATTCGACGAAATCTTTATTATCGCTGGCGCTCTGCTGGATTTCCTGCAGTTGCTCCAGCCAGCTTAATTGCCCGCTGCTGCCTTTGCCGTTGGAGTTGCCGCTTTCTTTATAGAGCCAATGCGCCGCGACACCGTACTCGGCGGTAATATGCATTTCTTTGGTGCGGATCTGGATTTCAAACCTCTCGCCGCGGGGACCGATAACCGTCGTATGCAGTGACTGATAGCCGTTAGCTTTAGGCACGGCGATATAGTCTTTAAATCTACCCGGAATAGGCTTCCACAGCGCGTGCACCACGCCCAAAGCGCCATAGCAGTCTTTAATCGTATCAACAATGATGCGCACGGCAATTAAATCATAAATTTCGTTTAAATCCTTATGCTGGCGGGTCATTTTTTTATAAATGCTGTAAAAATGCTTCGGTCGACCGGCTATTTCCATCTGGATATTTTCCTTGCCCAGTTCTTTAGTCAAAATCTCGATAACTTCGTTGATGTATTCCTCGCGCTCTTGGCGTTTCATCGAAATACTGTTGACCAACTCATAATAGCTGTCCGGCTCCAGATAGCGCAGGCATAAATCCTCCAGCTCCCACTGCATTTTGGAAATACCTAAACGATTGGCGATCGGCGCATAAATTTCTAAAGTTTCCTGCGCTATTTCGCGCTGTTTTTCCGGCGGCTGGTATTTCAGCGTACGCATATTGTGCAGCCGGTCTGCCAATTTTATTAAAATAACACGGATATCTTTTGCCATCGAGAGGAACATCTTGCGGTAGCTTTCGAGCTGACGTTCTTCTTTGTTGGTGCACTCCAATTTGCTTAATTTCGTGACGCCGTTTACCAAAAAGCTCACTTCAGGACCGAAATGATCGACTAATCCGTCCAAAGTGCAGCTCGTATCCTCGGCTATATCGTGGAGCAGCCCTGCGATTATCGCCTGCTCGTCCAAACCTAATTCCGCTAAAATAATCGCCACATGCAAAGGGTGATTAATATAAGGCTCTCCCGATTTGCGAAACTGTCCCTTATGCAAATCCTCAGCGAAACGATAAGCCTCCTCCAAAGTGCATAAATCAGCCTGCGGATTTTTTTCATATACGATATCCAGCAAATCTTTAAATCTCATGTTACTCACCGCCTTAATTATTTATCGAGTGGGGAAATATCGGTCTGTTAATTGCTTCTAAAAGTTTATCCGTATCTTTGATAAACGCTAATTCGGCATATTTATCGTATTCTTCTCTTTCCGCGATACCCTCGGTATAGCGCAGAGATTCCTCTAAATCGGTTTTACTCGGTTTTTCGTTAATGATTATCGTGCGCTTGCTGCCGCTTGTCTCGCGGGAAAGGAAATTCAATTCCTCAAAAATCCCCAGCCAGTGACTGACGGCATTTTCGCTGATATTTTTGATGCCTTTGGTATGCTGCGCCAGCTGTGCGTTGGTCAAGGTAATCTCGCCTTTGCGCCCCAAAGCGCGCAAGGCTTTGTAAAACGCGACTAAAAGCTCGCGATTGGGGCAATTTTCACTCAAAAGAAGCTCGTTTAAATTTTTATCGCGCTCGTTATATAACAAATGAATGTAGGCTTTTTCGCCGTTACGGCCGGCTCTGCCTGCCAGCTGATTATATTCTTCGCAGGAGAAACTCAAATGATACAACACGACATGCTTGATGTCGCCGATATCGATTCCCTCACCGAAAGCGCTGGTGGAAATGATAAAGGATAAAATGCCCTCGCGGAAATCCTTTTCGATCATCTTGCGGTCGCTCGCCTCAAGCCCACCGTGGTAATAGCATATTTTGCGCTTTAAGCGCTCGTCCCCGCAGCGATCGCGCAGGCTTTGAGCGATTTCCACCGCTTTGCGGCGGCTGTTGACATAAACGATCGTTTTTTCGTCCTCCGCCAATAATTCGGAAAGCCACGCTATTTTTTCTTTTACGCCGCGACAATCGTCCAAAATCAAATTTTCGCGGATGTGCCCATCGATAATAAGCTCATCAAAATGCAAACTATCGCCTATTTTCGCCCAAATTTCTGCAGGCATCGTCGCGGTTAAAGCTAAAATTTGCCCTTTGAACTCCTTTAAAAGACTGACGATTCTTTTGTAGCCGCTTCGTCTGTCTGCCAAATGATGCGCTTCGTCCAAAACGACAAAACCGATTTGCGCCTCGGCAAAAACCGTCTTTTGATTGCAGCAAAAAAACTCCGGCGTAGTTAAAATGACATCTGCCTCATTATTTTTGAGTCTGCGGTATAATTCGGCGCGCTCCTCGGTATTTATCTCGCCGGTCGCTTTCACCACATCCAAGCCCAAATGACTTAAACGCTCCGCCATGCGATTGTATTGGTCATTAACCAGCGAGCGCAATGGATAGACGATAACCGTGCGTTTTTTCTGCGAGAGCGCCAGATAAGCGCTGTAGCTTTGGAAAATAGCCGATTTCCCGCGCCCTGTACCCATGATGCAAAAGACGTTTTCGCCTTTTTGCAAAGCGGCTAATGCCTCTTTCTGCTTATCTCTGTAATCATACTCGCCTAAAATTTCCTGCTTGATCAGCTTTTTCTGCTCGTTTATATTTAAAGCGCTGATTTCCGCTTTTCTTTTCGCCAATAAACTGCGCTCGTCCACGCAGGAAAATTCTTTTTCGCGGCGGATAAAGATATTGACTCCGAGCGTATTTTTATCCAAGCCTGTGATCTGGCTGATATTCGCCGTATAGGCTACATTACGATCAAAGCACGGCGCCAGATGATGCGCTAATTCTCTCTTTAAATAGCCTAAATGCTTACCGTCTGCATAGACGGCGATTGCGTTATTATCGTATGCGTTTTCCTTTTCGCGTTTGAGCACCAGCTCCTGCCCCACACTCAAACAGCC
>QAKL01000056.1 GCA_003343815.1 Clostridiales bacterium | reverse complement strand
GACACGGACTGCGCCGCCTCTAAAGCGCAAAGCACTTCCTCTAAAGAAATATCTAACTTTTGGGCGATTTCTGCCGCAGTGGGCTCTCTGTTTAAGGAAAGCGCTAAATCATTCTGCGTCTGCTTGATTTTATAGGCTAATTCTTTTAAGGAGCGCGAGACGCGGATCGGACTGTCGTCCCTCAGAAAACGCTTGATTTCGCCGATAATCATCGGCACGGCGTAGGTCGAAAATTTCACATCGTAATTTAAGTTGAATTTGTCGATAGTTTTGATGAGCCCTATAACCCCTATTTGAAATAAATCCTCCGCATCATAGCCGCGGTTTTGAAATCTGCCGATAAGATTGGCTACCAGTCTGAGGTGAGAATTAATTAGTTTTTCGCGCGCCTCATCGTCGCCGGCGTGAGCCAAGGAGATCAGGTGCTTGGTTTGCGCATCGTCCAAAAGGGGCTGGGTTTTTAAATCGAAATTTAAGTTTATACTGCCGCGCATGTCGGATATTCTTTTAAAGAGCGCTGCATTTGTACGGTAGTGCCATGACCTAACGTACTGGTGACGGTGAGCTTGTCTGTAAAACTGTCCATAAAGACAAAGCCTAAGCCCATGTGTTCGCTTTTGCTGGAAAATGCCGGTTCCATCGCTTTTTTAATATCGGCGATTCCTGCGCCGTCATCAATTATTTTAAGACTCAAAAGATCGTCGTTGAGGAGAAATTCCACAGTGACTATTTGGGACGGATCCTCGTCATAGCCGTGGATGATAGCGTTTGAAACGGCCTCGGATAAAGCGATTTTTAGCTCGTCCAACGAAGAAAGCGGCAAATCATAGCCTGCTAAAAAACTGCTCAAAGCGATACGGCTCAGGGCGACGTTTTCACCGATGGCGGAAAAACTGATTTTGACGAAATTATCTTTCATTTATAAAACCTCCTTTGCCGATACAGACGCGGATACGAGCTTTTTCAAACCGGACATCTCTAAAATACGGCAGACATTGGGCGCGGGATTTACTAAAGATAACGTGCCCTGGCGCAAAAGCATATTTTTGTAGCGACCGATGATTGCGCCCAAGCCTGAACTGTCGATAAAAGAAACAGCGCTTAAATCAATCTGTAAAGTTTTGATTTGCGGATTCATCAAAAGAAAGGCATCGACGGTTTCTTTAAAAACTTTGGCGCCGGTCATGTCCAAATCTGCTTTGAGACGGACGATCATCAGCTGCTCCTGGGTGTTTATTTCCAGCATAAGATCACTCCTTAGATAGGTAATAATAAAAATATTCGCCAAAATTTGGAAATATCCTTTTTCTAAAATAAGTAGTGATACGATTTTTTCGGGCATATAATAAAGTAAAATTTTTTGAGGTGGGAAAGAAGATGAGAAAATTTATTTTGAGTTTTATGATAGTTTTGGCGGTTTTGTTTATCCCGTTTGGGCTGCCGTTTTTGCGCTCGGAGGAGGATGCGGTTCAAACGGATGAGGCAATGCGCGCGGTGTGGATCGCCGCGGTGTATAATATTGATTTTCCCTCGCGCAATAATTTAACGGCTGCAGAAATGTGCGCCGAGCTGGACGATATTGTGCAAAATACAGCCGCGGCAGGGCTTAATACGATTTTTTTTCAGGTGCGGCCGACGGCTGACGCGCTGTATAAATCTGCGATTTTCCCCTCATCGCGCTGGCTGGTGCCTGAGGAGGGCGATGAATTGGCGATAGATCCGCTGGCGTATTTGATTCAAACGGCGGCTGAAAAAAATATCGGCGTGCACGCATGGCTCAATCCATACAAGGTCACCCGCGGCTCGGCGGACAATCCGGCGTTTGATCTAAGCTACATGGTGGAGGATAATCCTTTGCGCCAATATCCGCAAATTTTGGTCTATCATGCAAACGGCGAGGTTTTTATGAATCCCGGCGAGCCCCAAAGCCAAGAACTGATTTTGCAGGCGGTAGAGGAATTGGTCGAAAATTATGATTTGGCAGGAATTCACTATGATGATTATTTTTATCCGGATGGGGATTTTGAGGATGGGGAAACCTATGCCAAATACGGCGCGGGCTATGCTTCAATCGAGGATTGGCGGAGAAGCAACGTCGATACGCTGATTAAGGAAACCTATGATTTGGTGAAAGCAAGCGGTAAAGATATGCTTTTCGGCGTCTCTCCCAGCGGCGTCTGGGCAGATAAAGCCTCAAATCCGTTAGGCTCGGATACCTACTGCGGCACGGAGAGCTATTACAGACACTATGCCGACAGCCGCAAATGGGTGAAAGAGGGGTGGGTGGATTATCTCACGCCACAGATTTATTGGAATATCGGCTATGAGCCGGCAGATTATGCCGTTTTGGCGAACTGGTGGCAGGAGGTCGCCAAGGGCACGAAAGTTAAGCTTTATCCCGGACTGGCGCTTTATAAATTAGGCGATGCTGCGCAGTCGGATGCTTGGCTCGATCGGGAGGAAATCCTCCGTCAAGTCAAGCTGAACCGCTCGCTTGGGATCAATGGTGAGTGTTTCTACGGCTATAGTAAGATCAAGGAGGATTATTTAGGCATCCGCGAGCGGCTCGGGGCATATTACGCTAATTGATTTTACGCTGCGGTTTATCGGCCGCAGCTTTTTTCATGAGATAGATACTGCCGTCGGGGCTTAAAGAGGCGAAAAAGACTTCGCATGCATCGGTAATGCCATGAGATTTTAATTGGGCAGACAGCCATTTTTCGTCTAAATGAGCTTCACGCAGACCTTTTTTATTGATCACACCGTCGGTGATTAATGTAAGGGGCATAGGCTCGCTTGCAGGAGCAAAGCCCAAATCCCCGCGGGTGACGGGACGCTTGGCAGGCTTTAAAATGACAGTCAAATCGCCAGAGGTTTCGAGGACGGCGTAGGCGACCTCGCTTATATCAAAGACATCCCGCTGGCGCAGTTGGGTTAAAAGGTCGTCGATATTGTAGCGGGCTTTGCGCATTTCGGCGATTTGCAAACGTCCATGACTGATTAAAATATTGGGCTTGCCATATAAAAATTGGCGGAAATTGTTGCTTTTTAGGCACAAAAGTGAGGTTATCACCTGTAAGACGGTTAAAAGCGCGATCGGCACTAAGCTTTGCAAAAGCGGAAAATCTATATCGGTAATCGGCAGTGTGGCTAACTCGGCGACGACGATGGCGACAACGAAATCAATAGAGGAGAGCTGACCGATCTCGCGCTTGCCCATGATGCGGGTGGCGATTAAAAGGACTAAATAAACTATCGGCAGGCGGATAAAAAAATGATCCATGATTTTGACCTCCTGGGTAAAGGGAGAGTAAAAATTTCATGCTAAAAATAAATTTGTTTGGACAAGCAGAGCGGCATTTGCTATAATAGATGAAAAAGCTAAAGGAGTGAATTAGATGACGATTGATAATATCGCCTTTATACTGATTATCGTGTCGGCTTTGTTTAAAGGCGTGGCTTTGCGTAATTTGAGCAATACCGAGTGGGAGATGGCGAAACGCAAAAAAATTTACTGGAAATGGAATATCCTCTGCTATATATTTTTAGTGCCGGGAGCGGCGCTTTTGATTTACTATCGCTTTTTTATGTAAAAGAATATGTTTAAAAATAAAAGGACCTTGCGAAAGGTCCTTTTTGTCAGCAGTTTTTTCCGGAAAGCTTTTCTTTGCCCATTTTCAAGACCAATTTGGCAATGGTGTTTTTCTCGTTATCATCGGCGATTTCCCACATTTCTTTCATCAGCGCTTCCTCGGGCGAGTCAGGCGTGACGAATCTCCCCATCAGATTGCCGACGCTCACCATGCCTTTAATCATCAATTCGTCGCCGACGCCGTGCTTTTGCCCGTCCAAGATGACTTGGGATAATTCTTTAGGGAATTCTTTGACGTTATTCTCAGTTTTATTTTTAAACATATTTTCACCTCCGAAAAATATTGTGTCCTTTTTGAGGTAAAGTATACAAAGGAAACAGCCTACATATATTTGGAAGAAACAGATATTTTAATAAAATAAAATTATAATTACAATTAAAAACAAAGTAAAATTTGACCTTATTTGACTATTGCATTTTCAAAAAAAGGTGCTATAATACAGTTAAAAGGTCAAGGAAAGTCAAAAAGTAAGAGAAAGTCAAAGAAATGACCTGCAGCGTTTATTGGAACGCAAAAGAGGTGAGTTTGAATGAATAGTTTATCTTGGGAAATAGAACAATATATTAAAGGGCAGATGGAGCAGGCACACTCAGATGTCTTGGAGATTCAGCGCAGTATGCTTTCCCAGCTTTTTAATTGCGTGCCGTCGCAGATTAATTATGTGTTAAGTACGCGCTTTACTCCGGCGCAGGGTTATCTGGTCGAGTCCAGACGAGGCGGCGGTGGATTTGTCCGTATCGTGTGCTTGACTTTTGATGGTGATGAGGATTTGAAACAAGTATTGACCGAGACGATCGGCGAGGAGATTAGCCAAAACGAGGCTGAGGGTTTGCTGGAATCGTTACTTAGTCAGGGATATTTAGAGGATAGAGAAAGCTTGATTTTAAAAACGATGCTTAAAGACCGAGTGATCGGCGGCGATAAAAAAAGCCGCGATACTTTAAGGGCCAATTTATTAAAGCACGCTTTAAGCGCGATTTGTCAGTAGCTAAGCGCTTGGTAGGCTTAAAAATTTCGGGAGGTGCAAAGGTTATGTTATGTGAAATGTGCAAAAAAAATCCGGCTACGGTGCATTACACCAAGGTCGTCAACGGTTTAAAGGAAGAAAAGCATTTGTGCGAGGAGTGCGCTGCCAAGATGAAACAAAGCGGCGAGTTTAACGACTTCTTCTCCTCGTTTGATACCAAGCATAAATTCGGGCTTTTGCCTGATTTTTCGATGGCTGATTTTATCGGCGGGTTCTTTAATCCGACGGGGAGTGAAAGTAACCACGAAAGCTATGTCCGCCAGGTCAAAGGCGACAGCGCGTGCCCTGTCTGCGGGATGACAGCCGATGAGTTCCGTCGTGAGGGCAGGGTCGGCTGCAAGGAATGCTATAATTATTTCGGCGATTATATGCCGTCACTGCTTCGCCGTATCCACGGCAGTACGGTGCATAACGGCAAGGTGCCGAAGAAAGGTCACGAGCAGCTAAAGGTGCGTCGGCAGATCGACGAGTTAAGAGAGAAATTAAAGATTGCGATTAATGAAGAGGATTTCGAGCAGGCGGCGGTGCTGCGTGATCAAATCCGCGCTTTGGAGGCTGAGGAAACCAAAGCCGAAGCGAAAAATGATAACGATGGCAAAAAGGAGGAATAAACGATGGCTGAATTATTTCAAAGTACCAACAGCCCATGGAGCACGGGCAAGGGCGAGCAGGCTGATGTAGTATTGTGCTCGAGGATAAGACTCGCGCGTAATTTTGCCGCGTATCCGTTCCCTCTGAAAGCGACGAAAGAAACGAGCCAAAAGGTTTTGGATATTATGAAAGGCTTCTGCGCGAAGAATAACGCTTATCGTTTCCTTGCGATGGAGGAATTGTCGCCATTAGAAAAGAGAGTGCTTTTGGAGAAACATTTGATTTCGCCGGAGTTTGCCGCAGGCGACGGCAAAAATAAAGGTTTGGTTTTAGATGACGATAATTTGACGAGTATCATGGTTAATGAAGAGGATCATTTGCGTCTGCAGTGCTTCACGCCGGGTATGGATCTGATGGGACTGTGGGAGAAAGCCGATAAGCTCGATGATTTGATCGAAACTGAAGCGGAATATGCTTTTGACGAGCGTTACGGTTATTTGACCTGTTGCCCGACTAATCTGGGCAACGGTTTGCGCGGCTCGGTGATGATGCATTTGCCGGGACTGGCGCTGACAAAGCAGTTAGGTGTTTTAAATCAATTAAGCAACGTCGGTATGACCGTGCGCGGGCTGTACGGCGAGGGCAGCGAGACGATCGGCGATTTGTATCAGATTTCCAATCAGCTGACATTAGGTCAGAGTGAAAATGACATTTTGACCAATCTGTACGGAGTTAATCAGCAGATCATCCGCGAGGAGAGAAACGCGCGTGATTATCTTTTAGCGCACAATAAGGTACAGTTAGAGGATAAATGCTGGAGAGCATTAGGCACATTAAGCCATGCGCGCTACTTATCGTCGCGCGAGGCGCTGGGTTTGATTTCGTTAGTACGCTTGGGCGTAGCGACGGGGATCATCGGGCATTTGACCTTGGAGAGTGTCAGCAATTTATACATGCTGGTGCAGCCGGGATATTTGCAGCTGATCGCCAAAAATAACGATATGAACGAAACCGAGCGCGATTTGTTCCGCGCCAGCGAGGTTCAAAAATATTTAGCTTAAAAATATCGCAAAATGCGTAAAAATAAAAAAGAGCTGTTCCTTTTAAAGGGAAAGGAACCAAAGGAGTGAATGTATATGTTTGAAAGATTAACGGCAAGAGCCCAAAAGGTAGTTTATAATGCGCAGGAGGAAGCACGCCAGATGCATCATTCGTCTGTAGGTACGGAGCATATTTTGCTCGGTATTTTGGATGAGGGGCAGGGCGTAGCTGCCAGAGCGCTTAATTCGTTAGGTATCGAGGCTGGTGAAGTGCGAGAGACGGTCTTAAAGATGATTGCTCCGGGCAATGCTCCGGCAGATGCGGAGATGGCTTTGACTCCACGCGCCAAGAAGGTTTTTGAATTAGCTCAGGATGAGGCAGTGCGCTGGGGAGTAAATTATATCGCGACGGAGCATTTGCTTTTAGGCTTGGTGCGTGAGGGCGAGGGTGTAGCTTTTCAAGTGTTGAACGCTTTGGGTGCTACTCCCGAAAAAATCCGCAAACAGGTGCAGGCTCTTTTAAACGGCGCCGGTAATGTCAATGATTTGAACAATTATCAGGGTGCGGAGGAAAGCGATAATGCTAATCGCGGCACAATTGATGAGTTTGGCCGTAATTTGAACGCATTGGTCAAAGAGGGCAAAATCGACCCGGTCATCGGCCGTGATAATGAAATCGAAAGAGTTATCCAAGTTTTGTGCCGCCGCACGAAAAACAATCCCGCACTTTTGGGTGAGCCGGGCGTCGGCAAGACGGCTATTGCCGAGGGCTTGGCGCAGCGGATCGTCGCCGGTAAAGTTCCGGAGATTTTGCGCAACAAAGAAATCGTGACTTTGGATATGGGCACGTTGGTTGCCGGCAGTAAATACCGCGGTGATTTCGAGGAACGTCTGAAGAAGATCATGGACGAGGTGAAGAAGAATAAAAATATTATCCTCTTCATCGATGAAATGCATACTTTGGTGGGCGCAGGCGCTGCCGAGGGTGCGCTTGACGCGGCAAATATTTTGAAGCCTGAATTGGCAAGAGGTGATTTGCAGATCATCGGCGCGACTACTTTGGATGAATATCGTAAGCATATCGAGAAAGATGCCGCTTTGGAAAGAAGATTCCAGCCGATCATGGTCAACGAGCCGTCGGAAGAGGATGCCATCAAAATTTTGCAGGGTATCCGCGATAAATACGAGGCTCATCATAAAGTTGAGATTACCGATGAGGCGATTGAGGCGGCGGTGAAACTCTCCTCCAGATATATTAACGACCGTTTCCTGCCGGATAAAGCGATTGATTTGATCGATGAGGCGGCTTCGAGAGTGCGTTTGCAGACTTATACCGCGCCTGTCGATGTGAAATCTATCGAGGACGAAATTGCCAAAGTCGCGAAAGAAAAAGAGGCGGCGATCGTTGCGCAAGAATTTGAAAAAGCGGCAGAGTACCGCGATAAAGAAAAGAAACTGCGTAATGATTTGGACGAACAGACGAAGAAATGGAAGAGCGAGGCTAACAATAACACCCAGAAAGTAACGGCAGAGGAAATCGCGAAAATCGTTTCTTCGTGGACGGGTGTACCTGTGACCAAGCTCCAAGAGGCTGATGCCGAGAGACTTCTCAAAATGGAGGAAATCCTGCACCAGAGAGTAGTTGGTCAGGATGACGCGGTAAAAGCAGTGGCGAAAGCTGTCAGACGTGCGCACTCCGGTTTGAAAAATCCGAAACGTCCGATCGGTTCGTTTATGTTCTTAGGGCCTACGGGTGTCGGCAAAACCGAATTGGCGAAAGCTTTGGCAGAAAGCTTGTTTGATAATGAGGATGCCATTATCCGTATTGATATGAGCGAATATATGGAGAAATACTCCGTATCGCGTCTGGTCGGCGCAGCTCCGGGCTATGTGGGCTACGATGAGGGCGGTCAGTTGACCGAGGCTGTACGGCGTAAACCCTATTCGGTAATTTTGTTTGACGAAATCGAAAAAGCGCACCCCGATGTGTTTAACATTTTGCTGCAGATTTTGGACGACGGCAGATTGACCGACGCGCAGGGACGCACGGTGGATTTCAAAAATACGGTCATCATCATGACCTCTAATGTCGGTGCGTCGAATATTAAATTTACCGGCAAAATGGGCTTCTCCAATGGCTTGGACGAGGAGAAAGATGATTTTGCCAAGACCAAAGAGCGCATGCTCGAGGAAATGCGCCGCACTTTCCGTCCGGAGTTTTTGAACCGTATTGACGAGATCATCGTGTTCCATCCGTTAAACGAGGAGCATATCTCGCAAATCGTTGATTTGATGATGAAAGATCTGCGCACGCGTTTGGCAGAGAAAAATATGCAGCTTGAGTTTACCGCAGAGGCTAAGGAAAAACTCATCAAGGAGGGCTACGATCCTGAGTATGGCGCAAGACCTTTAAGAAGAGCTATCCAGAGATTGGTTGAGGATCCGCTGGCTGAGAGTTTGCTCGCAGGCGAATTTACCGACGGCGACACGATTGAGGTTGCAGTGAAAGACGATGAAATCACTTTGAGCAAAGCCGCGGAAGAACCGAAAGCCGAATAAGATAAAAACACAGTCTGTATTTTACAGGCTGTGTTTTTTTATATAAAGTTTTAAAGCGGAAAAATTTTGCTTTTGCGGTGGCAGAAATAAATTTTGTCTTTTCTATTTTTAAGCAGCGGCTCTTGACAATAGGGGCGAATTTTGATATAGTAATAAGAAATTAAGGGAGAGGTTATGAATTATGCTGAAAAAAGAGTTTTTTTTCGGACAAGCGGCAATTATTGAAATGCAATCAGTCCTTAGCGGAGCTGGTTTATTTTTTGCCTATATTTCTTTTCTCTTTAAAAGACAAAATTTATATTCATTAATTTAAGCTGACTTTGAATTATTCACCGTCAGTTTTTTTATGGGTAAAAATCACACAAACACAAACGGAGGTCACGAAACAATGAAAATGATTTATGGTGTTAACGACAAGCCGCCATTTGCTCAGCTGATAGTTTTCGCTATTCAGCAGCTTTTGGCAATTATGGCAGCGACGTTGGTCGTACCGGTAATTGTGGGTAATGAGATGTCCCCGGCGGCGGCGTTATTCGGCGCAGGTATCGGCACGCTGGTTTATCTGGCATTTACCAAAGGTCGCAGTCCGGTATTTTTAGGCAGCTCGTTTGCTTTTATCGGCTCGATGTGCACGGCGTTTGCCGGGGCAGTGTCAATGAGCGTTGGCTATGTGGGCTTGATTATCGGTGCTTTTTTTGCCGGGTTGGTTTATGTAGTGATAGCAATTGTCGTTAAAATCTCAGGCGTAGGCTGGGTTAATAAATTGATGCCGGCGGTAGTTATCGGGCCTACGGTAGCGATTATCGGTTTGTCTTTGGCGGGCAATGCGGTCGGAGATTTGTTAAGCGGTGATATTTGCACAGCGGATGGCGTGATGGCGACTTCGCCGTATGTCGCGCTAATCTGCGGTTTGGTGACTTTAGCAGTGACGATGCTTTCCAGTACTTATGGCAAAAAAGCGTTAAAGCTGATTCCGTTTATTATGGGTATTTTGGCAGGCTATGCTGTTGCGGCAATTTTTACCGTGATCGGCAATTCCACAGGGATGGAAAGCTTGTGCGTTATTGATTTCAGCATATTTGCTAATATGGGCGGATTTTTCGAATTACCGCCGTTTACCTTTGTCACGGCTAAAGAGGGCTTATCGCAAATCGACGCGGCTTATATCGGGACTGTAGCTGTGGCGTATGTGCCGGTAGCGTTTGTCGTTTTTGCCGAGCATATCGCCGATCATAAAAACTTATCCTCGATTATCGAAAAGGATTTGTTGGAGGATCCGGGTTTACACCGCACTTTGCTCGGTGACGGCGTAGGCTCGATGGTCGGTGCTTTCTTTGGCGGCTGCCCCAATACGACCTACGGCGAGTCGGTCGGCTGTGTGGCTATCACGCGCAATGCCTCGGTGGTTACGATTATGACTGCGGGCATTTTGGCGATGATCATTTCGTTTATTACGCCGTTTGTAGCGTTTGTTGATTCGATTCCGCCGTGCGTGATGGGTGGCGTGTGTATGGCGTTGTACGGTTTTATCGCGGTAAGCGGTCTGAAAATGATTCAAAAGATTGATTTGGACGAGGATCGCAATTTGTTTGTCGTTTCGGTAATTTTAATATCCGGTATCGGCGGACTTACGTTATCTTTCGGCAAGGTGACTTTGACCTCGGTAGCCTGCGCTTTGATTTTGGGTATTTTGACTAATGTAATTCTTTCGAAAAAGGTAGAACATCACGATAAATAAAGTAAAGGATTATTTTTAGAGAGGGATGGAAATATGGCAAAGGTAACTGTTTTGGATCACCCGTTAATTCAGCATAAAACCTCGATTATGCGCGATAAAAATACGGGCAATAAGGAATTTAAAGAATTAGTCGAGGAAATTACGACCTTGATGTGTTATGAGGCGCTGCGCGATCTGCCGTTAGAGGATGTGGAGATCGAGACACCGATTTGTAAAACAACGGTGAAAATGCTCTCCGGGCGTAAATTGGCGGTGGTGCCGATTTTGCGCGCAGGTTTGGGCATGGTGAACGGTATTTTATCCTTGGTGCCTAATGCACCTGTCGGTCATATCGGGATGTACCGCGATGAGGAGACTTTGGAGCCGCATGAATATTACTGTAAACTGCCGAAGGATATCGGCGAAAGATTAATCGTCGTCGTCGATCCGATGTTGGCGACCGGCGGCTCGTCAATCGACGCTATCCGCCAGATCAAAAGCTACGGCGGCAAAAAGATTAAATTTATGTGCTTGATTGCAGCGCCGGAGGGTATCGAGGCTTTGAGCAAGGCTCATCCGGATGTTGATATTTATTGTGCGAATGTCGATGATCATTTGAATGAAAAAGGCTATATCGTGCCCGGTTTGGGAGATGCGGGCGACCGTATTTTCGGGACGAAATAAATAAAAAAGCTTGCAGATTTATATTTATCTGCAAGCTTTTTTATTTGGCTAACTGACGGTTGACGGCGCTTATAAGCGCATAAACGGAGGAGGTAATGATATCTTCCTTGATACCTGCTCCCCAATTGACCGAGCCGTCGGGGGCGGTAATGCTGACGTAGGAGATTGCCAAGGTATCAGTACCGCTGCCCATGGCGTGCTCGTGGTAGGTCAAATTGCCGAAAGGGATATTTAATCCTCCGTGCAGAGCGTTGCTCACTGCGTCCAAATGACCATTGGCCGAGGCGCCGAAGCGTTTGATCACGCCTTGATATTTGAGATAGATAGTGACGGTGATGGTCTTTTCTAAGGTGAAATCGAAATCAATCAGCTCGATCGGTGCGGAAATATTGACAAACTGCCGCACGAATGCCTGGTAGACTTCCTTAGAAGAAAGCTCGGCGTGCTTTTGGTCGGAGGCGGCTTTCACAGCGATACCTACGGCGGCTTGCATGGCTTTGGGGAGGCTTACTTGGTAATCATGCTCCAAAAGATAGGCGATGCCGCCTTTGCCGGATTGGGAATTGATACGGATGACATCGGTTTCGTATTCGCGGCCGATGTCGGTCGGATCGATCGGCAGATAGGGGACGCTCCAATATTTTTCGGGGTTATTTTCGCGCCATTTTAAGCCTTTGGTAATGGCGTCCTGATGGGCGCCGGCAAAGCTGGCAAATACCAATTTGCCGCTATAGGGCGTGCGCTCGCCGACACTCATGCCTGTGAGGTTTTCGTAAGTATTGATGACCTCGGGGATACGGCTGAAATCAAGCTGGGGGTCAATGCCTTGGGAGTAGAGATTTAAAGCCAGCGTAATCAAATCGACATTGCCGGTGCGCTCGCCGTTGCCGAAAAGCGTGCCCTCGATACGCTCGGCACCAGCTAAGACGCCCATTTCGGCGTCGGCTACGGCGCAGCCGCGGTCATTGTGCGGGTGGAGGGAGAGAATGATGTCGGAGCGATATTGTAAATTTTGATGCATGAAAGCGACCTGGCGGGCGTAGATGTGGGGCATAGAGTGCTCGATCGTCGCCGGGAGATTGATGATCGGCTTATTATCTGCCGTAGGCTCCAAGATGCCTAAAACAGCGTTGCATAAAGCGAGCGCAAACTCCGGCTCGGCGCCGGTGAAAGACTCCGGCGTATAAAGTGCGCGGTAATTGGCATGATATTCTGCGCATAATTGGCGAAATAATTGGGCGCCGTCGGTTGCAAGGGAGATGGTTTCGTCTTGGTTTTTGTGAAATACCTGAGTGCGTTGGGCGTAGGAAATGGGATTATATAAATGTACGATAGCCTTTTTGGCGCCGCTTAAAGCCTCAAAGGTGCGGCGCATGATGTGCTCGCGCAATTGCGTCATGACCTGAATAGTGACATCGTCGGGAATTAAATTTCGCTCGATTAAGGTGCGGACGAAATTAAATTCGGTATCGCAGGAGGCAGGGAAGCCTATTTCGATTTCTTTGAAGCCTAAATCAACCAGCATTTGAAAGTAAAGAAGCTTTTGCTCCAAGTTCATCGGCGTAATCAAAGCCTGATTGCCGTCGCGTAAATCGACGGAGCACCAAAGGGGTGCCTCTGCTATAAAATCCTGTTCCTGCCATGAATTGTCCGTGTGTGGCGGGAGAAAGTATTGCTTATGATATTTTTGGTAGCCTTTCATTTGATCAGTCCTTTCAAAAGACGAAAAAAAAGGAAAATTTGTCCGCAGAATGTATTTTTTAATTGTAGTATGCGAAATAATCCTTGTCAAGCGAAATTTAAGCAATGGTTGAAAACATGAGGGAAATGTGCTAAGATAAGTAAAAATAAAAATTGAGGTGGCGCAAATGAAAATTATCGCGATTAACGGTAGTCCGCGCAAAAATTGGAATACGGCGCGGCTTTTAGAGGCGGCTTTGGACGGCGCGCGGGCGCAGGGCGTGGAAACCAAGCTGTATCATTTGTATGATTATGATTTTAAAGGATGTAGAAGCTGCTTTGCCTGCAAACGGATCGGCTCGCCTTTTTACGGCAAATGCGCGCAAAAAGACGGTATCAGCGATATTTTAGCGGAGGTAAAAGCGGCTGATGGTTTAGTTTTGGGGACGCCGATTTATTTCGGGGCGGCGACGGGTGAGTTTCGCTCCTTTTTAGAGAGATTACTTTTTCCAAATTATGCGTATGATTTAGAAAAAACGTCGCTTTGGGGGAAAGTGATGCCTACGGCAGTAATTTACACTATGGGTATGAAAACGACAGCGCCTTATCAAGAAAGCTTAGCGATTACTTCTACGATGCTGAGAAAGGTCTTTGGTGTTGAGCCGGAGGTTTATTGCCATACAGATGCTTATCAGTTTGATGACTATAGTAAATACCATGCACCGGCGTTTGATGTAGCGAAAAAATTAGAAAAATACAGCCATTTTGATGAGGAATTGGCTAATGTGTTTGCACTTGGCGCAAGAATAGCGCGCAAAATCAAGGAGGAGTAAAAATGGAGAAAGTTTTAATTGTGGTTGATATGCAAAATGATTTTATCGACGGAGCCTTGGGTACGGCAGAGGCGGTAAAAATCGTGCCGCACGCGGTGGAAAAAATCAAAAATTTTAACGGTAAAATTTATTGTACGCTGGATACACATACGGAGGATTATTTACAAACGAGCGAGGGCAGACATCTGCCGGTGGTGCACTGTGTGCGCGAAACAAACGGCTGGCAGTTAAATCCCAAAATTGCCGCGGCAGTAGAAAATCGCGCGGGAATTATTGAGAAGCCGACATTCGGTTCGGTGAAATTGGCGGAAATATTGGCAAAAAAAGCGACAGATGGCGAGATCGCGGAAATCGAGCTGATCGGATTATGCACTGATATTTGCGTAGTGAGCAATGCTCTTTTGCTAAAGGCGGCTATGCCTGAAATGGCGATCAAGGTGGACTCCTCCTGCTGCGCGGGAGTAACTCCTCATAGTCATGAGGCAGCTCTTGCAACGATGAAGATGTGCCAAATCGAGGTAGAGTAATGGAAAAAGTCGTGCATACGATCGCGCCTGTTTATGATGAAAACTCACGCGTGCTGATTTTGGGCAGTATGCCTTCGCCGAAATCGCGGGAAGTAGGTTTTTATTACGGACATCCGCAGAACCGTTTCTGGCGGGTTTTAGCCGAAATTTTGAACGAGGAGGTGCCTGATGATACCCTCGCGAAAAAAGCGCTTGTGCTAAGACATCATATCGCGCTTTGGGATGTATTAGCCGAGTGCGAGATCGAGGGTGCCAGCGACAGCTCGATCAAAAATCCCAAAATTAACGATATGGATATCATTTTTTCCCGCGCGTCGATTAAAGCAGTGTTTGCTACGGGCGCGAAAGCGGCAGAGCTTTATCAAAAACTGCGCAAAAGAGATTGGCCTGATTGTATAAAATTACCTTCGACCAGCGCGGCTAATGCGGCGTATTCCAAGGAACGCCTCAAAGAAAGGTATCGCGTGATTTTGGATTATTTGGAGGAGTAAGATGATTATGCCACAAAAAGAGGAGCTTTTGCGTTTACCTGAAAATTGGGACGGCTGCGAGGAGTATACGGAAACTATGCTGAGTGGGGATAATTGGCGTTTGGAGCGGATCATTTCCCGCGGGCATGTTTCGCCGGAGGGCTTTTGGTATGAGCAAAACGAGGACGAGTGGGTCGCGGTGCTCCGAGGCGAGGGCGAAATCATGTGGGCAGACGGAACGAAATGCACGTTAAAAAGCGGCGAAAGCGTGCTTATTCCGCAAAAATGCCGTCATCGGGTGAGCAGGACAAGCGAAAATCCCGAATGTATCTGGTTGTGTTTTTTTGTATCGGAAAATAAAAACCCTGAAATCGATTAATACGATTTCAGGGTTTTTTATAAAAGTTTTAAGCTGATTTCACCTGAGGAGAGGTTTTTTATATCGCCTGCCGCGGTACGGACGAGTAGAGAAAAATCTTCGTTTAAGCCGATTACCTGAGCGTTATATTTTTCATTTCCGTGAGTGACATAGACGGGTTTGTCGATGATAAAAAGGCGTTCTTTGTAGGCTTGGTAAAGTTTAGCGTGCGAAAGATTAGGATAAATGGTGAAAAATTCGTCCAAAAATGCGGCTAAAATACGTGCTCGATAGTCGATCTCGGGCTTTGCGGGAAAAATAGTTCCTGCTTTGGCAGCTAATTCGGCGGGTAACGACTCATCGGCGGGATAAATATTGGTACCGATGCCGATTAAGACATAATCAAGCTTTTGACCGCATTTGTCAGGAGTGGCTTCGGTTAAAATGCCGCAGATTTTGCGATTGTGCAAATATAAATCGTTGACCCATTTGATTTGGGGAGATACGGCACAAGTGTTTTCGATAGCGCGCGCCATGGCTACTGCGCAGGCAGGGGTGAGACGCGCGGCATCAGCGGGTGCAAAGGACGGACGCAGCAATAGGGTGAAGTATAACCCGCCATCTTTAGGCGAGGCGAAACTGCGGCCTAATCTGCCGCGCCCGCCGCTTTGGCAATGAGCAGCTAAAACAGTGCCCTCGGGCGCGCCTTTTTGCGCTTCTTGGGCTAAAAGGGTGTTGGTCGAGGTGACTGCAGAGAGGACAGTGATATGCAAATCGGGAGTGTGGAGGTATCGATAGACTGACTTTTCGTCAAATGTTTCCGGCATAGTTTGCGCTCCTTTGGTATGAGTAGAAAAACAGCCGTTTTCCGTGAAGAAAACGGCTGAAGGGGTTTATTTTGCGTTATAATAAATAGTTTGGTTGGCGTCGACGGATTTGGTGAGCCAGACGTTGCCGCCGATGGTGCAGTTATCGCCGATATAGGTATTGCCGCCCAAAATGGTAGCGTTGGCGTAAATAACGACGTTATTGCCGATATTGGGATGGCGCTTGATGTCTTTGATCGGGTTGCCGTTTTCGTCGAGCTTGAAGCTTTTTGCGCCTAAAGTTACGCCGTGGTAAAGCTTGACATGGTCGCCGATCACAGTAGTTTCGCCGATGACGATGCCGGTGCCGTGGTCGATAAAGAAATATTCGCCGATTGTCGCGCCGGCGTGGATGTCGATGCCGGTTTTTTGGTGCGCCAGCTCGGTCATGATGCGCGGAATGAGCGGTACTTGCAGTTTATATAATTCATGTGCTAACCGATAGATAGAAATGGCGTAAAACCCGGGATAGCAGATCAAGATTTCCTCGTAGGTTTTAGCGGCGGGATCGCCCTCGTACAAAGCCTGAATGTCTTTTAAGAGCAATTCTTTGATGTGCGGCAGGGTGGTTAAAAATTTGTCGCAGATTTCATCGGCAGACTGGTTGTCGGTGCGGTCGCCAAAGATGAAAGCGCGCTTGATCTCGCGCTTGAGATTGTAATAAATGCTCTCCAAAAGCTCGGTGTCGGAGATGTTGCTGTGGCGCTTGAAGCACATGGGGAACATTAACGACTGCAAATCTTGGATAATGCGCGCGATTTCGTCAGTGTCGATGATTTGCCCGACGTAATCAGCGTCGGTTAAGAAATTTTGCATAGTAATAGCGTCTAATTCCGCAGCTGTTTTTTTGATGATATCCATAGTTTTCACTCCTATTCTTGGTTTTGATACATGGGGGTGGATAAATATCTTTCGCCGCCGTCGGGGAGGATAGCAACGATATTTTTGCTTTTGTTTTCGGGGCGCTGGGCAACTTTTACGGCGGCGGCTAAAGCGGCGCCGGAGGAAATGCCGACTAAGATGCCCTCGGTATTACCGAAAGCACGTCCGTAATGATAGGCCTCCTGGTCGGTAATATCCATGACTTCATCGTAAATTTCACGGCTTAAGGTCTCGGGAATGAAGTTTGCGCCGATACCCATGATACCGTGCGGGCCGGCATGGCCTTGGGTCAAAAGCGGCGAGGTGGCGGGCTCGACGGCTATAACTTTCAAGTTGGGATTTTTCTCTTTTAAATATGAGCCGACGCCGCTGATGGTGCCGCCAGTGCCGATGCCTGCGACCAAAATGTCAACTTTGCCCTCGGTGTCAGCCCAGATCTCGGGGCCGGTGGTTTTGATGTGCGCCTCTGGATTGGCGGGGTTGGTAAATTGTCCGGCAATGATGCTGCCTGCTGTAGCGGCGTGAATCTCATCGGCTTTGGCGACAGCTCCCGCCATGCCTTTGGCGGCAGGGGTGAGGACTAATTCGGCGCCGTAGGCTTTCATGAGCAATTTACGCTCGTTGCTCATGTTTTCCGGCATGACGATGATGGCTTTGTAACCTTTGGCGGCGCAGATAGCAGCGACGCCGATGCCGGTATTGCCGCTGGTGGGCTCGATGATGGTTGAGCCTTTTTGAATTAAGCCTTGGACCTCGGCTTTTTCGATAATGTTTAAAGCGACGCGGTCTTTGATGGAGCCTGCGGGGTTAAAATACTCTAATTTGGCTAAAATAGGTGTCTCTAAACCCTGTTCGCGGCTGAAATTATCCGCGGAGAATAATGGCGTATGCCCGATGAGCTCAGGCAGGCTATGGTAAATTTTCATGAGTATGACCTCCTAAAATTTTTTTTAAAAATAAAAAAGCAGAAAGCCATTTGGCTCTCTGCTTGAAGCATCGCAAAAATCCGCTTAGGGATTAAAAAACTACTGCGACAGAGGAAAGCATGAAGCACAAATCGGCATACAAAGCTACAGACATGGTACGACGCATGCCCGGACAACAACAGATAGCGCTTTGTCTGATAATGCTCTGCATAATGCTTCCTCCTTTGATTAATATACTGAAAGTGTAACACTAAAAAAATTGCCTGTCAAGCATGGCAGGCAATTTTTTGTGACGTAATAGATAAAAATGTTAAATACCTAAGTAAGGATTAGGTTTAGTATGTTTACCGTTGATACGAACTTCAAAGTGCAGATGAGCACCAGTGCTCATGCCTGTGGAGCCGACTAAGCCTAAGACTTGTCCGGCAGAGACATTGTCTCCGACTCCGACGGAGCGTTTGGACATATGGGCGTAAAGGGTACTCATGCCGCCGCCGTGGTCGACGACGACGTAATTGCCGTAGCTGCTGTTATAGGTCGAAACGATGACTTTGCCGGAAGCGGCGGCTAAAATATTGGTGCCGTATTTGGCGCCGATGTCGATACCGGTGTGAATCGACTGCTTCTTGGTAATAGGATGCGTACGAGGACCGTAGGGCGAGGTGATATAGCGGCTGGAGGGCGCAGGCCACATCAATGCCGCCGGAGCTGTGCCGCTTGACGTTTGCAAAGCGGCGATATTAGAGGCGATACGATCGGACTCCTCCTCCATAGCGTCGAGCATCGCGTAGAGGCTGTTTTCGTCCTCTTTAATCTGGGAGACTAAAGCTTCTTTTTCCTGGCTGGCTAATTCTAACTGTGCTACTTTTTCCTCGTGCTGTTTTTTCTGCGCCTCTAATGAAGTTTTCTGTGTTTCGAGGGAGTTTTTCTGCTCCTCAAGCGAGGTGCGCAAAGCGACTACTTCCTCCAACAATTTATTGTCGTTGTCGGCGACATAGCGCAAATATTCGAAACGAGTGAGAAAATCGCTGAAATCCGAGGATTGGAAAAGGACATCGACGTAGTTCATGTCACCGTACTCGTACATTTCTTTCAAACGATTGCAAAATATCGCCATACGTCCGTCGTAATCGCGCTGTTTGTTGGCGATTTCATTTTCGGCGGCGGCGATGTTGTTTTCCGTTTCAGTGATACTGGCGGCGAGGGAGTCGATAGTATTTTGCGCCGCGTCAATATTGCTGTTGATTTGGTTTAATTGATTGAGCTGTTTGTTTTTTTCAATGGTAGTATTTTTTAAATCGTTTTTAGTGTCTTTGATTTGATTTTGTAAATTTTGCTGTTGTTTGGTTAAATCGTTGATCTTTTGCGTATCATCGCCTAAAGCAAAATCAGATAACAGGGTGGAAAAGCTCAAGGCGCCGATCAAAGCGGCAGAGGTAACGATTAAAACAACACGTTTTTTACGGAATTTATGCAAAATTTTTCACCTGCCTGAATTTTTGTGGGAGAATATACAAAAATCTATATTTTTCAAGTATATTAACTTTTATTTTACGCGATATTTGTTTCGATTGCAAGATATTTTGCGAAAAAGATAAAAATTCTTGAAAATTCGCCAGGGTGTTTTTCTGCCCGGGGAAAGCATATACATATCTAAAGGAGGGAGGCAGATGAAACGAATTATCGGGATGCTGGTAATAATAGGACTGGATGCAGCATTAATCGTGGGATTTTTGGCTTTATCGGGAGCGCAGACGGCAAATGTAATGGCAATGAGCGGCAGTGTTTTGGAGGGATATTCCTTTGAAACGGTGGTAATCGGGATCTGCGGCTTAATTTATTTAAAAATCATTTGGAAATTGATTCACAGGTATTAAAAAAGTACCGTTTAAACGGTACTTTTTTAATGTGATTATTCACTTTTTTTGTCAGCGTCCTCAGTGGAAGCCTCAACTTTGGTTTCCGATTCGTCCTCATCTTTTTTCGTGTCGTTCATTTCGTTTTTAAATTCTTTGATGCTTTGACCGACTGCTTTGCCGACGCCGGGAAGCTTGCCGGGTCCAAAGATAACCAAACATACGACTAAGATCAAAATTAAGCTTGGTACACCGATATTTGCAAAACCCATCATAGATCACTCCTGTCTGTGGATTAAAATAAGCTGAAATTAATCTTGAATTTAGCTTGATTATACATGATTTTTGGCGAAAAAACAAGAGCAGAAATTTTATTTAACGGGCAAAATCGCGGATTATACATAGCAAAAACAAATACAAACTATTTTTGCTTAGTCAATTTTGTATTTTTCGTGCCACAGGCGGGCAATATAAACGATAGGCGTATCCAAAAGCGCCATCACTAAGAAAACCAAATAGCTGGATAGGCAGATAGAGATAAGCGTAGGCAGTTCATACATGCCGCCGAAAGCGAGGAAGTTATATAAAAAGGCGTTCACTAACTGGGAAATCAAAGTCGAGCCGTTGTTGCGAAGCCATAAAAAGGCGTGCGCGTCGCCGCGTTTCGCGGTAAAGCTCCACCATTTATGATAAAGCCAGATATCCAAGCGCTGGACGATGGCAAAGACGACTAAGCCGCTTAAAAGCAGGCGCGGAGTGTTGCTGAAAAGGGTATGGAAACTGGGGGAAGCCCAGTCGTTGGCATTAGGCGTATAAAGAAGCCACATCTGGGAGATGACGATAAAGACCACGGAGGTCATGATGCTTAGATTAACGGCTTTTTTGGTAAATTTTTCGTCTGTATTTTCACTTAAAATATCCGTGGCGATAAAGGTCGAGGCAAATAAAATATTGCCTAAGGTTTGCTCTAAGGTGAAAGCGTCGACTAAAATCAAAACTTCGATATTAGCTAAAATAGTGGCGATCCCTAACCAGCAGACCAATCCTACCTTGCCCCACAGGCGCCAAAAGACTAAGATGAGCGCATAGACCACCAAAAGCTCGGCGAGTAACATTAATTCGTTTGACATGATTGATTCTCCTTTTCTTTTTCGCAAAAAAATAGGGCACACCAAGTGTACCCATCAAGATTTACGAAAAAATCCATAGTTTTGTTTTACGACAGGATGGTTACGAACTGTCGTATGAAATTAGTGGTTATTATAGCATGAGTGGCGCATCTTGGCAAGGGGAAAAATTTCGCGATACATAAAAATATTTTAATCGTGTCTCTGTGAGAGAAAAAACGGGTCATTAAAAATAATTATGAGTAAATATATATAAAAAATGACCCTTGTGCCGAAATATGCGAAAATAATGCTTGCATTTCAGAAAGAAAACATTATAATATTGTAATTAGGAGAAGAGAGTACCTACTCACTTGATTTTTTTTGGGGTAAGCTTAAACTTACTGTTTTGCACGGAAGTTTGGCGGACCTGCTTTTTTTATGCTTGTGCCATTTCTGCACAAAGAAAAAAATTTTTTGATAGGGGGGTAGCGTATGTCTGAAGAGTTAATCCGCTTAGTGAATATCTCAAAAGAATACGACGGGGAAAAGGTTTTAGACCAGATTAATTTGTACATTTTGCGCAATGAATTCTTGACGCTCTTGGGGCCGTCAGGCTGCGGCAAAACCACTACTTTACGCTTAATAGGGGGATTTGAAAGCCCCACAAGCGGCGATGTTTTGTTCAACGGTAAGCCTATGCAGGATTTGCCGCCGTTTAAACGCAAGGTCAACACGGTATTTCAGCGATATGCCTTGTTCCCACATATGAATGTTTTTGATAATGTAGCTTTTGGGCTGAAAATAAAAAAGATGGACAAAAAGTCTATCGAGATGAAAGTAAATGAAATGCTGGAATTGGTCAATCTGCCGGGATTCGGCAAAAGGGCGATTGATTCGTTATCCGGCGGTCAGCAGCAGAGGGTGGCGATCGCTCGCGCTTTAGTTAACGAGCCGGAGGTGCTGCTGTTGGACGAACCGTTAAGCGCGCTTGATTTAAAGATGCGCAAGGAAATGCAGTTGGAATTAAAAAAGATCCAGCAGAGACTGGGTATTACCTTTGTTTTTGTCACTCACGATCAGGAGGAGGCGCTCACGATGAGCGATACGATCGTGGTAATGAATAAAGGCGAGATCCAGCAGATCGGTACGCCTATCGATATTTATAATGAGCCGAAAAATGCTTTCGTAGCGGATTTTATCGGTGAAAGCAATATTATCGACGGAATTATGCATAAAGATTTTCTGGTAAGTTTCTTAAATCGTCCGGTCGAGTGCGTGGATAAGGGATTTTTGCCGGATGAGGCGGTTGATGTGGTCATCAGACCGGAGGATATTAAATTCAGTGATGCGGCAAGCGGGATGTTTAAAGGCGTAGTGGAATCAGTAGTATTCAAGGGCGTACACTATGAAAGCATCGTTAAAGGCGCAGATTACAGCTGGATGGTGCACAGCACGGTGATGGAGCCGGTAGGCAAAGAGGTCGGATTAAATGTATTGCCTAACGATATCCATATCATGCACAAGGCGGCTCAATAGTGAAGGCTTATAAGGCGTCAAAAAATCCGTTTGTCTACATTTACGCCGTGTGGTCAATCGTGTTTGTTTTGCTGCCGCTCGTAATTTTATTAGGTAACAGTGTATTGGTGACAACAGGCGGCGAAAGCCATTTTTCCATGGCTAATTTTGCCAGAGTTTTGGATCCGTTATATTTAAAAGTAATTTGGCGCTCGTTAAAGCTGGCGCTTTTAACGACGCTTATCTGCCTCATTTTAGGCTATCCGATGGCGATGATTTTAGCCAAATCGGGATTCGGCAAGGGCAGTATCATGGTTATTTTATTGATTATCCCGATGTGGATGAACTTTTTGGCGCGTACTTATGCGTGGATGAGTTTATTGGACGGCGCGGGAATTTTGAGTACGTTTTTAAAAAGTTTGGGACTGCCGGGATTAAACGTGCTTTATACCGAGGGTGCGGTCATTTTGGGTATGGTGTATAATTTTCTGCCCTTTATGATTCTGCCGATTTATTCGGTGTTAATCAAAATTGATCATTCGCTGATTGAGGCGGCGGAGGATTTAGGTGCGGCGCCGATGAAAGTCTTCAGCAAAATTACTCTGCCTTTGAGCGTCTCAGGTGTCATCACAGGAATTACGATGGTCTTTTTGCCTGCGGTATCGACGTTTGTTATTTCGCGTCTTTTGGGCGGGGGCAAGGTCAACATGGTCGGTAATTTGATCGAGACGCAGTTTTTGACCTCCAGCGACTGGGGATTCGGCTCGGCTTTGTCAGTAGTCGTAATGGTTTTAATTTTAATCAGCATGTTTATTATGAACCGCTTCGGCGATGACGAGCAGGGAGGTGGCTTATTTTGAAAAACCTGCTGTCGAAAATGTACGCTTTTTTGATTTATCTCTTTTTGTACGCGCCTATAGTGGTTTTGATCATCTTTTCGTTTAATGAGTCACGCTCGCGCGGTACTTGGGGCGGATTTTCTTTAAAATGGTATCAGGCGCTTTTCCAGGATCAGACGCTGATGCAGGCGATGTATAATACGGTGTTGATCGCTATTTTGTCAGCAACGATCGCTACGGTGATCGGCACGATTGCGGCGATTGCCATTGACGGGCTGGATAAATGGATGCAGGGAATTTTTATGAATGTCACCTATTTGCCGGTTTTAAACCCTGATATCGTTACCGGTGTGTCGCTGATGCTTTTGTTTTTGATGGTAAAAATCCATTTGGGTTTTCATACGCTTTTGTTAGCGCATATTATTTTCAATATCCCATATGTGATTATTGCGGTTCTGCCGAAATTGCAGAATTTGAATAAGTACACGATGGAGGCGGCTTTAGATTTGGGGGCGACTCCGCTTTATACTTATTGGCATGTCATTTTGCCGCAAATCAAAGAGGGAATTTTAACCGGATTTTTGTTTGCTTTTACGCTGTCGCTTGACGATTTCGTCATCAGCTTCTTTACGACCGGCAGCGGCGTAAATAATCTGGCGATCGTTATTTATTCGATGGCGAAACGCGGATTAAATCCGAAAATCAATGCGGTCTTGACCTTGGTCTTTTTGGCGGTAATTATCCTTTTGACGATAGTTTCGCTTAGAATGAACAAGGATGAGAATAAATCAAAAAATTAATGTTTGGAGGAGAGACGACAAAAATGAAAAAAATGAAGAAACTCTTGGCAGGTACTTTGGGTATGGCGATGGTCTTTGGACTGACAGCCTGCGGCGGCAGCAAAAGCTATGATGCCGAAATCAACGTGTACAACTGGGGGGATTACATTGAGGATACTCATGTAATTGCTGATTTTGAAAAGGAGTACAACATCAAGGTTAATTACGAGATGTTTGATACGAATGAGGACATGTATATTAAGGTGAAAAATCATGCCGCGGATTATGATGTGATTATTCCCTCTGATTATATGATTGAGAAAATGGAAAAAGAGGGTATGCTGGAGGAATTAGATTTCGACAATATTCCCAATTACAAATATATAGGCGATGATTTCAAAAATCTGTCTTACGATCCGGAAAATAAATATTCGGTGCCGTATATGTGGGGCACGGTCGGTATTTTGTACAATAAAAGCTTGATGGACGAGGTGCCTGACTCTTGGAGTTATTTGTGGGATGAAAAATATAAAGGTCAGATTTATATGTTAAACTCCCAGCGCGACTCAATCGCGGTAGCGCTTAAATATTTAGGCTACTCGATCAATACCAAGGATCCGCAAGAAATAGCCGAGGCTGAGCAGGCTTTGATTGATCAGAAACCTTTGGTGCAGGCGTATGTCGGAGACGAGGTCAAAGACCAAATGATCCAGGGCTCGGCGGCGATGGCTGTCGTCTGGTCGGGAGA
>QAKL01000132.1 GCA_003343815.1 Clostridiales bacterium | reverse complement strand
TCGGGGTGGAGGGACTCGAACCCCCGACCCCATGGTCCCAAACCACGTACGCTACCAAACTGCGCTACACCCCGATCGTCAACAAATTGTATTATAGCATAAGCGAAAATAGATGTCAATAAAATTTTTGCCTTTTTCCTTGAAAAATACGCTTGTTCCGAAAAAATATCCATTCTAAAAGCAGGAACGGTCTAAGTTACTTCGAATATAATTATATATTGACTGAAAATAATCAAAAGAAGGGACATAGATTTGGTAATGATCAGAGCAGAATTGGAACAACGAGAAAAAATGATGTTATCTCCTTTTGCGGCAAAAGCGGCTGAGAGCGCAGGGCGCGCAATTAAAGAGGAGGACGATCCTCTGCGCACCTGTTATATGCGCGACCGCGACAGGATCATCCACTCCAAAGCGTTTCGCCGCTTGAAGCATAAAACGCAAGTATATATTTCACCCGGCAATGACCACTACCGCACGCGCTTAACGCATACTTTGGAGGTTTGCCAGATCGCCAAAACTATCGGTCGCTGCTTAAATTTAAACGAAGATTTAATCGAAGCGATTGCACTGGCGCATGACGTGGGGCATACACCATTTGCTCATACGGGCGAGGAGGTTTTAAATAATCTTTCGAGCAAAGGCTTTAAGCACAATATCAACAGCGTGCGTGTCTTAACTAAAATCGAGCAGCGCTCCGGCGGCCGCGAGGGGTTAAACCTGACAGCGGAGGTTTTGGAGGGCGTTTTAAAGCACAGCGGTTACGGCGAGGGCAAGCCCTGCGCGGTTACTTTGGAGGGACAGATCATCCGCTACAGCGACAAAATTGCCTATGTCCAGCACGACATTGACGACAGCATCCGCGCCGGGATTTTGAGCGAGGATATATTGCCTAAAGAATACACCGACGTTTTGGGTCACAGCCACAGCGGGCGCATTACGACGTTGGTGACTGATTTGGTAAATGAAAGCCGCAAACTCATGCAAAGCGCGCATACAGAGGATAAATTGGTGCTCAAATTTTCACCGGATATCGAAAACGCGCTGCAAGGCTTGCGTAAATTTATGTTTGCCAATGTTTACAAAGGAAGCGTCTGCTTCGAGGAGCGCAAGCGCGCGACGATCATTTTGGAATTTTTATTTGGCTATTTCTCCGACCATCCCGAGGCGATGCCGGATTTTTACCGCAAAATAGCTAATGAAGAGGGTATCGAGCAGGGCGTGGTGGATTATATATCCGGTATGACGGATAACTACTGCGTGGATGTCTTTCAGCAGTTAACCATCCCCAAGGCTTTTTTACAGAGGGATTATACTTTTAGCGGCGAATAACCATAAAAAAAGGCTTTTTGCAGTTTTGTAGCAGGAAAAACGAAAACTTTGGCGAAATTTATATTATGAGAAAAAGAGGTGGGAAAAATGTCACAGGCTTTTATACCGCAGGAAATTTTAGATGAGATTGCGGCGAAATGTGATATTGTCTCGGTAGTGGGCGAGTATGTGCCGTTAAAACGTACCGGCGCCAATTATACCGGGTTATGCCCTTTTCATAATGAAAAAACGCCGTCTTTTACCGTGTCTCCTGCCAAACAAATTTTTTATTGCTTCGGCTGCGGCGAGGGCGGCAATGTCTTTAAATTTATGATGAAGATTGAAAATCTGACTTTTCAGGAGGCAGTAGCAAAATTAGCCGAAAAATGCGGCGTCTGCCTGCCGGAAAAGGAAATGAGCCGCGCAGAGAAAGAGCGCTTGGCGCGCTTGGAGAGGCTTTACAAAATCAACGACGTCACGGCCAGATATTATCAAAAGGTGCTTTTGGAAACCAATGCCGGCAAGCCTTATCTGGAGTATTTGCTGAAAAGAGGCTTGAGCCGCGAGATCATCGAGAAATTTACTTTGGGCGCGGCGCCGGAGTCGTGGGATAATCTGACCGGTTTTTTACGCAAAAAAGGTATCAAGGACGAAGAAATGCTGGATTTAGGCTTGGCGAGCCGCGGTAAGGACGGCCGCCGAGTATTCGACCGCTTTCGCGGGCGGGCGATGTTTCCGATCAGAGATGAGCGGGGACGGGTGATCGCTTTCGGCGGGCGGCTAAACGACCCTGAGGCGAAAGCGCAAAAGTATATGAATTCGCCGGAAACGCCGCTTTTTCACAAAGGACGCGTGCTTTACGGGCTGGATATGGCGAAAAATGCGATGCGCTCCGAGGATGCGGCGCTTTTAGTCGAGGGCTATATGGATGTCATCGCCTGCCATCAATATGGTATTACCAATGTTGTGGCGCCCTTAGGCACCGCGTTTACACCGGAGCAAGCCAAGCTTTTGATGCGCAATACTTACAGGGTGTACGTTTCTTTTGACGGCGATGCCGCCGGAGAAAAAGCGGCGATGCGCTCCTTAGATATCTTTAGCGATTTAGGGCTAAATGTCCATGTGCTGACTTTACCCGGCGGGCGCGATCCGGACGAATATTTGCGGGCATTCGGCAAAGAGGCCTTTCTGAAAGAAATGGCGGACAGTCCGGAGTATCTGCTTTACAAAGCTTCGCGCTTGATGGAGAAAATCAACGTAAACGATATTACAGGGAAAAGCCGTATTATTCGCGCGCTGGCAGATGATTTGCACAAAATAAAATCTCCCGTCGCCTTAGAAAGCGCCGTCACTATGCTCTCACATAAATTGCAATTAGGCGAGCAGGCGATCATGCAGGAATTAAAGCAGAAAAAGCCGGAGGAGAAATTCGCTGCGCCGCCTGAGACAGTAGAGAAAAGCATCGAAAGCGCGCCGAAAATTAATTTTAACGATGCATATCAAATGGCGCAGGTGATAGTTTTAAACGGCATTTATAAAGAACCGAGCCGTCAAGCTCTTTTGGCGAAAACAGGCGGCGAGGATTTATTTGATGAGCCGTTTCGTAAGTTATATCAAGCTTTGGTTCGACAAAGTACAGCGGAAGAGGAACTTTTGGGAACTGACGCGTCGCTTTTGGCGCAGGTGATTTTTTTGGCAGAAAAGGAAACGGCTGAGTCTGCGGAGCCATTACTGTACGAGCAGGCACTCAACCGCCTGGTTTTGCGCCAAACGGAAAACGCTTACAGCGGATTATTAAGCCGCTTAGCCCAGGCTGAAAACAGCAAGGATCAAAGTTTAAGTATAAAATTATTGCAAGAATTAGAGCAAGTACGCAAGAAAAAAGAGAAATTGGAAAATAAAGCAAGGGGGATGAAATAATGCCTGAACAAGATAACGTTGCCGAAAAAAATTCCCAAATTAAACGCTTGATCGTTAAAGGAAAAGAAAAAGGCTTCTTGACCTATGAGGAAATCATGGACGCGCTTTCGGACATTGATTTAGATGTAGCTCAGATGGACGAGATCTATGAGCAATTCGCGGCAATGGGCATTAAAATAACTACTGATTCAACTACAGAGGAGGCTGCGCAGGCAGAGCAGAACAAGCCGCTTTCTGACGAGCAAAGCGAAGAAAGCGAGGACGCTGACGAAACAGTAGAAATTCCTTTGCTGGATTTGAATATAGATGAGGTGCCGATCGGCGAATTGGAGGAAATCGAGCAGGAAGATTTGCAAATTACCGATCCGTCGATTTTGGATCCGGGCGATGTCGGGGTGGACGATCCCGTCAGAATGTATTTAAAGGAAATCGGCCGCGTGCCTCTGCTTCATGCCTATGAAGAAATCGAGCTGGCGCGGCGCATGAGCGAGGGCGATGTCGAGGCGAAAAATAAGCTGGCTGAGGCCAACTTACGCTTGGTAGTCAGTATCGCGAAACGCTACGTCGGCCGCGGGATGCTCTTTTTGGATTTGATCCAAGAAGGCAATTTGGGTTTGATGAAAGCGGTAGAAAAATTTGACTACAGCAAAGGCTTTAAATTTTCAACATATGCGACGTGGTGGATCAGACAGGCTATCACCAGAGCGATTGCCGATCAGGCGCGCACTATTCGTATCCCGGTGCATATGGTCGAGACGATCAACCGCTTGATCCGCGTATCCAGACAGCTTTTGCAGGAATTGGGGCGCGATCCGACGCCGGAGGAAATTGCGAAAGCTATGGATATTTCCGTCGAGCGTGTGCGTGAGATCCAAAAAATTGCGCAGGAGCCTGTTTCTTTGGAAACACCGATCGGCGAGGAGGAAGACAGCCATTTGGGAGATTTCATCGAGGATGAGGACGCTCCGGCCCCGGCTGAAGCGGCATCGTTTATTCTCTTAAAAGAACAGCTGGAGAATGTCTTGGAAACTTTGACCAGCCGTGAAGAAAAAGTTTTGCGCCTTCGCTTCGGCTTAGACGACGGCAGATCGCGTACTTTGGAGGAAGTAGGTCAGGAATTCGGTGTGACGCGTGAACGTATCCGTCAGATCGAGGCCAAAGCTCTGCGCAAACTGCGCCACCCGAGCCGCAGCCGTAAATTAAAAGATTACTTAGATTAAATCAAAAGGTACGGAAACCGTACCTTTTTTCGTAGATTGAGCCTCATGGGGAGGGATATGATGTCAAATATTAACGACCAACTCCGCGAACTTTTAGAGGAGGGCGAGAAACGCGGCTTTTTAAGCTACGATGAAATTCTTTTCGCTCTGACCGATTCGGCTTTGCCAGAGGAAGAAATCAGCAAATTTTACGATACCTTGCAGGATAAAGGCATTACGATCGTCGATGACAACAGCGACGATGAGGACGAGGGAGATTTGTTTTGGCAAAGCGATGATTTGCCTGAAACAGAAGAAAAAATAGAATTTGCCCCGAAAGAAGAATTGGCGAAAATCGCCGCCGAAGAGTTGAAGTTAAGCACAGCTGCGGAGATGATTGAGGCGCAGGATGACAAAGTTACGCCGCTTAATCTTTATTTGGCAGATGTAGCTGCGATCGCGCCGCTATCTGCGGCAGAGGAGGATATGCTTTTTTTTAAAGCGGCTTGCGGAGATAAGTCTGCGGTAGAAAAACTCATTCATCACAGCCAAGCTCTGGTCTTAACTGTCGCGGCAGAGTTTGCAGGCGGGGCGATCCCCTTTTTGGATTTGGTGCAGGAGGGAAATTTCGGCTTGTTTGACGCGATTATGAAATACGATGCCGAGTTTTCCTACCGCGTGCAGGCGGTGTGGTGGATCCGTTATCGTTTGCGCTGCTATGTGAAAGAAGAGGGCAATATCATGCGTATCCCTGCCAATATTGCCGAGGATATCAAAAAACTCCAGAAAAAAGAGCACCATTTGCATCATCATTTGGGACGCGATCCTTTTGACGATGAATTGGCGAAAGAATTGGAGTGGGATACCGAGCAGGTCAGCGAGATCAGGCAGATGATCAAAAATCCCGAGCTTTTGGAGGAATTATTAGAAGCAGAGCGCGAAGAAGAGACTGCGGCAGAGCCTCAACAAGAGCCGGATGATGATTATTGGGACGATGAAGAGGATGCGAAACCTGATTTGCTTCACAGTATGCAGAAGCGCTCGCAAAGCAGAGCCAACCAACCGCATCATCCCGACAGATATCAGCATTGAGAAAGAAATGAAGGTGAGCAAGTGAGTTACATGTGGGACGGAAACAACAAAAAAGATTTGCGCAAGGCCGCCGAGGCTCTGCGCCATGGCGAATTGGTGGCGTTTCCGACCGAGACGGTGTATGGATTGGGCGCAAACGGATTAGATCCGTTAAGCGTGGCGGAGATCTACCGCGCGAAAGGTCGTCCGAGCGACAATCCGCTGATTTTGCATATTTATGAGAAAGCCCAAGCTTACGCTTTGGCGAAAGAAATTTCGCCTTTGGCAGAAAAAGTGATGGATAAATTTTGGCCGGGACCTCTAACGCTTATTTTGCCCAAAAGTGATTGCGTGCCGGATTGTATCACAGGAGGACGCGATACGGTAGCTGTCCGCATGCCGTCCAATCCGCAGGCGCAGGCTATCTTGCGCCTGAGCCGCATCCCGATCGCTGCGCCGAGCGCTAATTTATCGGGGCGCCCCAGCGGCACGACGGCTCAGCACGTCTGGGAGGATTTCCATGATAAAATTTACGGTATCGTGGACGGCGGCGCCTGCGAGGTGGGCTTGGAATCGACGGTGCTGGATTTAACGAGCGATACGCCGATCATCCTGCGCCCGGGAGCGGTGACGCCGGAAATGTTGGAGAAAGCTTTGGAAATCAAAGTGTTGGTCGGCGGGCAAAATGTGGGCGAAAAAGAAGTTCCCAAAGCCCCCGGCATGAAATACCGCCACTATGCACCGAAAGGCACGTTATTAATCGCCAATGGCACAAATGATGCTCTGATTAGCGATATCCGCGCGAAAATAGCCGCGGCGGAGCGACCGCTGGGGTTAATGCTTTCGACAGAAACCTTAGCGGCATTAGGCGATATCGAGCAAGATATCCTGGTGCACGATATCGGATCGTTAAAAGATCCCGTGCAGTTTGCCGGGGAGTTATTCAGCGATTTAAGAGATTTTGACGACCATGGGATCAAGACGATCATCAGCGAGCCTTGCGCCGATGAGTCGTTAGGCTTGGCAGTGATGAATCGTTTGACCAAAGCGGCCGGAGGAGGTCAGAAAGTATGAATATTTTATATGTCTGCACGGGCAATACCTGCCGCAGCCCGATGGCGCAGGCTATCAGCTATAAATTAATCAAAGAAAATCCTGAAAAATACGCTTTTATTAAGGTCGCATCGGCAGGGCTGGCGGCTTACGACGGCGACGCACCGAGCTTTTATGCCAAGGAAGCCTGTGAGATGAACGGCTCTAATTTGGACGATTTCCGCTCGCAGAAAATAAGCTACGATTTGCTGGATATGGCAGATTTAATTTTAGTCATGACCGACAGCCACAAAATGCAGCTTTTGATGACGGCACCCGAGTATAAGGACAAAGTTTATACTTTGGGCGAATTTACGGGCGAAGATATGAATGTCGGCGATCCTTACGGCAGTAATTTGGAGAGTTATCTCCAATGCTATGAGCTTTTGGAAAGTCAAATCAAAAAAGTATTTGCTAAACTATACGCGCAAAACGGAGGAGAAGAAAAATGAAAATTGCAATCGGCAGCGATCACGGCGGATTTAATCTGAAAAACACGGTCATGGAACATTTAAAAGAGCAAGGATACGAATTTCACGATTTCGGCACTTATACGGCAGACTCCTGCGATTATCCCGATATTGCCATCGAGGTTGCCGAAAAAGTCGCCGCAGGAGAATATGACCGCGGGATTTTGATTTGCGGCACGGGTATCGGCATCGGTATCGCCGCCAACAAAGTAAAAGGTATCCGCGCTGCCTTGTGCCACGACACTTTTTCGGCGCATGCCAGTCGCGAGCATAATAATGCCAACATTTTAACTATGGGCGAGCGCATCATCGGACCGGGCTTGGCTTTGGAAATCGTCGATACTTGGCTTAAAACCGAGTTTGAGGGCGGACGCCACGAAAGACGCGTCGGCAAAATCTGCGCTTATGAGGGGATTGAAAATGACTGAGGCAGAAATTGCGCTGATTCATGAGCAGGCGAAAGCAGTTTTCGGCGAATTTTTAGCGAAAACGGATTTTAAAGCGGGGCAAATTATCGTGATCGGCTGCAGCACCAGCGAAGTCAGAGGCAGCAGGATCGGCAAAGACGGCAACAGTGCCATTGCCGAGGCGCTTTATACGGCTGTGGCACCGCTTGCGGCAGAAAAAGGTTTATATTTAGCCTTTCAGTGCTGCGAGCATTTAAACCGCGCTTTGGTCGTAGAGCGGGATGTGGCGGAAATGTATGATTTAGACGAGGTCTCGGTCGTGCCCTATCCGCACGCAGGCGGCTCGATGGCGTCCTGGGCGTATCGCGCTTTTAGCGATCCTGTGGTCGCAGAAACGATCCAAGCGCACGGCGGGATTGATATCGGCGAGACGTTGATCGGGATGCATTTAAAGCGCGTCGCGGTGCCGCTTCGCTTGGAAAATCGTCAAATAGGGCAGGCGCGCGTCAATGCGGCTTTCACCCGCCCGAAGCTTATCGGCGGTATGCGCGCCAAATATTCGTTAGATGATGCGAGCGAGCCATGCATAATATAAAATTTATGTCTGATAAAATTTACTTACCGTGACGAAATGCGCTTGATTTTCTCTACAAGTGTTACTATAATAAAGATATGTAAGCCTGTTAAGAAAATTTCTAAAAAAGGGGATAAGCAAATGGATTACATCAAAGAATACGTTGAGGGTGTCGATCCGGAATTAGCGCAAAGCATTTATTCCGAATTAAACCGTCAAAGAACCAAAATCGAGTTAATTGCTTCCGAAAACTTTGTTTCCCAAGCAGTTATGGCTGCTCAGGGCAGTGTCTTAACCAATAAATATGCCGAAGGATACCCCGGTAAAAGATATTACGGCGGCTGCGAGTTCGTCGATATCGCTGAAAATTTAGCGCGCGATCGTGCAAAACAATTATTCCATGCTGAACATGCCAATGTCCAGCCGCACTGCGGTGCCAATGCTAATTTGGCTGTATATTTCGCATTACTGCAGCCGGGCGATAAAGTATTGGGTATGGATTTGAGCCACGGCGGTCATTTAACTCATGGCAGCCCGGTTAATATTTCCGGTAAGTACTTCCATTTTGAAGGTTACGGTGTTGAGAAAGACACCGAAGTTTTGGATTACGATAAAGTAAGAGCTAAAGCTAAAGAATATCAGCCGAAAATGATCGTTGCCGGAGCCTCTGCTTATCCGCGTATTTTGGATTTCAAAGCATTCCGCGAGATCGCCGATGAAGTGGGCGCTTATTTAATGGTTGATATGGCGCATATCGCCGGCTTGGTTGCCGCGGGACTTCATCCAAATCCGGTCGAGTATGCTGATATCGTCACCACTACTACTCATAAAACCTTGCGCGGACCGCGTGGCGGTATGATCCTCTGCCGTGAGGAATACGCTAAAGCTATTGACAAGGCTATCTTCCCCGGCATTCAGGGCGGCCCGTTAATGCACGTCATCGCCGGCAAAGCTGTAGCTTTACATGAAGCCTTGCAGCCGGAATTTAAAGTATATCAGCAGCAGATTTTGAACAACGCTCAAACCTTGGCTCAAGGCTTGACTGAGCAGGGCTTCCGCTTAGTCAGCGGCGGCACCGACAATCATTTGATGCTCATTGACGTGAAATCCAAAGGCTTGACCGGTAAAGAAGCCGAGAAAATGCTCGACGACGCTAACGTCACCGTTAATAAGAATACCATTCCTTTCGAAACCGAGAAACCTTTCGTCACCAGCGGTTTGCGCGTCGGTACTCCGGCAGTTACTTCCCGCGGTATGAAAGAAGCTGAAATGAAAGAAATCGCTAACATTTTCGGCACCGTACTTTTGGAGAAAAACCAAGCTAAAGGTATCGAAATGGTTAAGGCCTTGACTGATCGTTTTCCGCTTTACGAAAACTAATTTGACTTTTAAAGCCCTCTTATAAAGAGGGCTTTTTTCGTGCGCAAAAATTGTACGAAAATATTTGCATTGCCGCCTGAGATATGCTAAAATAAAAAATATGTATGACAAAATTTATTATTGTTTCAGGAGGTATATAATATGCTCATCGTAACGACGGACAGTATTGCAGATAGAAAAATCGTAAAAGTGTTAGGTTTAGTCAAAGGCTCCACCGTGCGCAGTAAAAATATCGGCAAAGATATCGGCGCGGGATTAAAAGGCATAGTCGGCGGCGAATTAAACGCCTACACCGAGATGCTCACCGAGTCGCGCCAAATCGCTATCGGCCGCATGGTCGAGGAAGCGGAAAGCATGGGCGCTAATGCCATCGTCGCCTTGCGCTTGCAGTCGGCGGCAGTGATGCAAGGCGCGGCGGAAATGGTTGCCTACGGCACCGCTGTGGTGATCGAATAATGGATATCACAGCCTTGCTTATCATAGGCGCGCAGGCAGCCGCGCTGATAGCCTGTGTGGGATTAATTGTTTATTATATCTTTGAGCGCAGACGCGAGAAAAAGGAAGAAGCAAAGAAGAATTATAAGGATTATTGAGGTGAATGGTGATGCGCCCGGATTGGGACACATATTTTATGAGAATTACCAAATTGGTAGCGACACGATCCAGCTGTCTGCGCCGTAGCGTAGGCGCGGTTTTGGTCAAGGACAAACGCATTTTAGCGACCGGTTATAACGGCGCGCCTGCCGGCATGGCGCACTGCGAGGAGGCGGGGTGTCTGAGGGATCAACTGCATATCCCTTCAGGCGAGCGTCACGAGCTCTGCCGCGGCTTGCATGCCGAGCAAAATGCGATAATTCAGGCGGCGAGACAAGGGACGGAAATCAAAGACAGCACCCTTTATTGCACGACGGCGCCCTGCTCACTATGCGCGAAAATGCTTATTAATGCTGGAGTGACGCGCATAGTTTACGAGGGCAGTTATCCTGATGAGCGGGCGATGGCGTTTTTTGCCGAGGCGGGAGTCAAAGTCGAGCATTTCGTGTTAGAGGAGGACGAGCAGTAATGGAACATAAAGTAATAGCTTTACCGAAATTGAATCAATTAGAGCCGTCGTTAGAATCGACAGCCTTGAAATTAATGGAGGAAGCAGGGGAATTAGCTCAGGCGATCGGCAAATTCCGCGGGCTTAGCGGCGAGCATATCGTAGGCTACAGCGAGGACGAGGTCATGTATATGATCAGCCAGGAATTGTTGGACGTCGCGCAGACGGCAGTCAGCATGATGTATGTCCTGGAGGAGCAGTACCAAGTGGACATCGGCAAAGCTTTGGATAAGCATATCCAAAAATTGATTGACAAAGGCTATCTCAGCTATTAATAAACGAGGGTGAAGAAATGAAAAAAATTATGTTAGTATTCGGCACGCGCCCCGAGGCGATCAAAATGGCGCCGTTGGTCAAAGCCATCGAAGCCGATCAAGAGCTTGAGTGCGTAGTCGCGGTAAGCGCGCAGCACCGCGAAATGCTCGATCAGGTGTTGGATTTATTTGAAATCAAACCGCAGTACGATTTGAATATTATGAAAGCCAATCAGACTTTGAGCGACATTACGTCAGGCGTTTTAAAGGGTATCGAAAAAGCCGTCTTAAAAGAAAAGCCGGACATGGTTTTGGTGCATGGCGATACCTCGACGACATTCGCCGGAGCTTTGGCGGCTTTTTATGCCCAAGTCCCGGTCGGTCACGTCGAGGCGGGACTGCGCTCGGGTGATTTATATTCGCCATTTCCGGAGGAGTTAAACCGCAAATTAACCGGCGTGATTGCCGCGGCGGATTTCGCGCCGACCGCAACTGCCAAGGC
>QAKL01000130.1 GCA_003343815.1 Clostridiales bacterium | reverse complement strand
GGAGCATCGAAACCGGTAAGCAGCTTGTCAACCACGATCAGCAGCTTCATATTTGCAGGCTCATCTACAAATTTGCGCTTTGCTTCCGTTTCAAAAGCTTCAACTTTTTTGGCAATCTGCGCTTTATCCTCTGACGGATCAACGCCGATCATCTTCAGATAAGTGTTATACTTTTCAAAGGTTTCGGTTTCTTCCTCATCGCTGACAGTATCTGTCCTTAAATCTCCGGCTTGCGGTGTGTAAGAAGAAATGATTGCGCATTTCCGGAAACCCTTGCTTTGGAAAATTTCATAGTATCGGCATGCCGAATACACAGAACCGGCCACAAGGATAGCATTTCCGTTTCCATCCATCAGTCGTGCCTTGGTGGCAAAATCAAAGATGATATCATTGGCGATTTGCTCCAAGCGGGAGCGAGAGGAGAAAATCTTTTGCAGGTTACCCCAATAAGCTTTGAGTTTTGCTTTTGCTCTGGGGGTCAGCCCAACGGTTTTTGCCTCAAACCATGCGTCGATTCTATCCTGAGAGGTCATGCCCTGCGGCACATCTCTGGCCTCGTACCGCAGATCCAGCACAACGCCGTCTCGAACACCTTCGTTGAACTTGTAGGTATGGATATATCCGCCGAAGGTTTCCAGACTGGTCTCTTTGTCCTTCTTCAAAAGCGGCGTGCCCGTGAAACCGATAAAGATGGCATTGGGAAGGATCGTCTTCATGGCCGCGTGGAGCTTGCCGGACTGAGTGCGGTGGCACTCATCCACAAACACCACAATATCACCCTTTGCGGAAAAATCCTTGGGCAATGCGTTTTTCAAATCTTCGATGTATTTTTCATAATCTGTTTCTGAGCTGTCGCTGCCGCGCTTTCCGAATTTATGTACCAGAGAGCACAGAAGACGGTCATCGAAAACGTTCAGGCGTTCAAGCAGATCTTTTCCACTCTTAGTGCGGACGATATTCTCATCCACACCCTTGTAATTCTTTTCGATTTGCTCATCCAATTCCTCGCGGTCGGTAACAACCAATACACGCGCATTGGGATTATTCTCCAAAATCCACTTGGAGAACCACACCATTGTCAGACTCTTGCCGCTGCCCTGGGTATGCCAAACGATGCCGCCGCTCTTCTTGTCCGTCAAACGATGCTGCGCCCGCTTGATGGCATAGTACTGATTATAGCGGCAGACCTTTTTGATGCCCTTATCGAAGATTACAAAGTTGTGGATCAGATCAAGGAAACGCTTTTTGTAAAAAAGAGCAAAAAGCTGTTTTTCCAGCTTGCCAGGAATCCCCTCGCAGTATTCCTCAACCTCGATATCCACAATATCGCGTTCTGTCTGATGCTCGGTAAAGCCATCGTCTTTCCATTCCAGATAGTGCTTCTCCGGGGTAAGCAGCGTACCATAGCGCAAGCCCTCACTGTCGTTACCGGCCATACAGAACTGAATGGTAGTAAAGAAATCTTCGATGAAATTCGATTTCTGGTTGGTCAGATTCTGCCGGATGCCGTTGGACACGGACACACTACTCTTTTTCAGTTCGATCACCGCAAGTGCAATACCATTCACATAGACAACAACATCCGGACGCTTGGTGTTGTTGCTGACAATAGTGACTTCTTCCGCAATATAGAAGTCATTTTTACTGACATCTTCAAAGTCAATAAAATACACAGTCTTAGGGGACTGCTCCACGGACTCCTTGACCTTGGCTCCGTATTTCAGCAGGCTGTAGACCTCTTTGTTGGCATGGTACAAACCCTGCTGCAGATTGGTGGAGGTCTTCACCAACGTATCGACGGCATTGGCTGCAAGCTTTTCGGAGTAGCCCTGTTTCAATAGCCAGGCGTGCAGCCGCTCCTGCATGATGTTACGGTTTTCAATGTCATGCAGGTTCCCCAGATATGTATAGTGCAGCTTGTCCCGAAAGAACTTGACCACACGGTTTTGAGTTTTGCGCTCGCTGTCACCAATATTGGGCATAAAAGCACCTCGCTTTTCTATGTGTGATCTACATTGTAGGTTTTTGTGAAATGAAGCATAATCCTAAAGGGCGCATATGCAACACTATTAATAGGCGTGATTCTCGAATTATCAGACTCTACCGTAATTCCTATGTTGTGGATATCGCAAATTTTCTTGACAAAAAAGAGTCCAATCCCATTACCGTCTGCGACTTTGCTCGCATTTTTACCCCTGAATCCTTTCTCAAAAATTCTTGTCAAATCTTCTTTTGAACAGTAAGGACTATATGATTCAATCGATACATCTACTTCACTTGAAGAAGACTCACTAAAAGTAATTTGGACATCAGAGCTGTAATACGAATATTTAACTGCATTCTCAATTAGCAGTAACGGGATTAAGTCAAACGAATCATAAGCATCAATATATCGAAACGTGCTTCCACTCAGGATAATGGGTATATTTCTCTTTCGGTAGTTGCGGAAAATCTTTGCCAACTTATAGAATGTTTTGTGAATACTCGTTTCAACTATCGTGCCTTTTAATACATCAGGATTCTTCTCATAGTCAAAAAGAGTATACCGACTAGCAATCATGCTACTACTCAGAAAAATTGAACGTAGCTCTTCGTAGACCTTTGCCACGTTTTCGGGTGACGGAGTTACATCATCGTCGGCCTTTAGCAGACTAATTGCAAGGTCGCTGTGCTCTTTGATTTGCCCGTTCAGTTTTTTCACTTCATGGGAAATACTGTCCACTACTGCTTGTTTTTCATCAAGCTTCTTCTTCCCCACAGTGATTGTTTGTGATGCCTGAATTAAAGTATAAAGCTGTTCTGCGGGAAGAACAGGGTTATACAGTTTTCTTGCATCTGCTATATTTTTAGATAGCTTCTTGTTATATGTTTCTCGCTCACGCATACTGCAATATATCTGTTTCTCAAGAGCAGATACATACACCGACATGCCATATGGACAGGTAAGAAATCCAGAACTCAATGGGGCAGACATGATACTATTATAAAAGGTTTTACATCGTCCTTTATTACAATTTCGTTGGCAAAAATCCAAGGCTCGGATATAGCTTCCGTCTTCAATTTCACCAGTAGAATTAAGTTGTGGTACCAGTTTCATAACATCAACCCTTCAGCAACTTTGCAATAGTAGAGGAAAGTAACTCTGTAATAATATGTCTATACGAAGTGCCGGCATCCTCCGCCAATTTTGACAACGATTCGTAACTTGAGTTCTTAATCGCTCGAACATATTTATCTTCTAGTTTAGCCACTTCAACAATTGATAATCCCGCATCTAAAAGAGCACTCCGTGTTTTAGCCCACTGCTTTACAGGGTCAGCTTCGTCCCTGATAATTTGAGTTAGCAAAGAATTCCATTTTTCCAGCGTGGCACCTTTCTGCATGGTGTGATCCGCATAGTTGAGGAATTCTTGATATGCAGTACTGAACTGATTGCCTGAGTAAATAATTACCGTTTTGTGTGGGTATTTTCCCTTAATCTGCTGAACGAGATATGCTCCTTCGTACTGACTTTGGAGGAATTTACCAACACCCATAATATCGCAAAGAATGACGCTATAGGCTTCAACTTCCTTGAGCGATTGAATATCAGACTTGTAATCAATCATGAATTCATTCTTTTTCAGTGCGTCCTCATAGGTAAATGGATCATCGTCAATGATCAAGATATCAGTTACTCGCTTTAACTGAGATAATGAATAATTCTTAAGCACAGGTTCTGCATTAAGATCTGCAATTTCGTTTCTAATCAAACACAATTTCATATTATTTCTCTCCTTTATACCAGCCTAATCTTACCCGTCAGAAGCTGCTGCATCATACCTTGTTTGATCTGACGGTATTTGGCAATCTTTCCTTCAAGCGCAGCAATTTCCATATCCATTTCGGACAGAATGTCGGCAATAGCTATTTGCTCATCTTTTTCCGGAAAAAGAATGGCTGTTTTTCTTAATTTGCTTACACTTGTTCTGGCACGAGTGCTTCCTTGAGTGTCATCTGCAATTTGATCTAAGTAAAATCGAGATTTTGTTGCATAAACAAGATATCTGCTATCAACACTGCTATTAGGGACAACTTTTACAACATCAGATCCTAAAATATAACTTTTTTCATTATCTGGGCAGATAATTGCTCTTCCTGCGGGCATCATTTTGGCAATCAGAATAGAGCCGGGTTGGACAATACAGCGCTGTAATTCAGCAGCATGGCTAAAAGTGGTATATTTGACATTCGCATTATTCCAACCAGCTTCGCCAATGTTACTGAGCTGGATAATACGGACTTGTCGCTCCGTTGTATAATGCTCTGTTTTCAAATTGCTTCCAAACGGACCATCAACCATTTCGTTGGATATTTCGTGTAATGTCCTTGTTTCCCACTCTCCAGAGAATCCTGGTAGGCGGCGTTTGCCGGTCAGCAGTTCCTGCATTGCGCCCTGCTTAATGGCTTTTTTCTTGGTTATCAGCTTTTCCAGAGAAGAAATCAAATCGTCAATTTCAGTAAGAGATTTTGCAATTGCCTCCTGCTCAGGCTTGGGCGGAACCACGATTTCAATAGCAGACAGTTGCGTTCCATTGGTCAAAGCTCTGGTTGTATATGTGCACCCCATAATAATTGCACTTCGTATTGCTTCAGTTGTAAAGCAGTACTTGCAGTATTCTGGCACAAACATATCATTTTTAGGTCTGCCACGAAGAACAAAACCGCTGAAAACGCAATCATCAATATCGTCTAATAAGACCGACGACATTCCTACTTCTTCTGGTGTTTCGGATGTTCTGGTAAAGAAAACATCATTTTTTCGCGCATCGAATCGATGAATTTCGTCACGAGTAAGGTTAACTTTACCACGCACATCGCTTTTCGTAAGGCCGCGCTTTCTATACACATCTGTATAGTTGACAATAGGCGTGCCATATCCAAAAAACTCTTTACCCTTATTTAAGCCGTTCTTAAAATCTAAAAAATCTCCAATTGTGGCTGTATCCCATGGTTTTACCATACAAATCCCATCCTTTCCAGGTGGGCTTTAACTTTGGACTCATAGTCAGCAACGGCAGCGGACAGTTCCGGCAGGGTATTCTCATACCGCTCCACCAGTTCCACGATGCGGTTGGTCATCTGGTGGGAAGTGGTAACATACAGTGCCTTGATCCCTTCAAAGATGGTAGCATACCATTTACGGTTTACCAACAGATCCAGAATCTCTTCATCGGTCAGCAAAGCATACTTCGCCCGAACCTTTTCCTCCAATTCGGCGTTCATTTCCTTAACGGCTTTATTCTGCTTGGAAAGGGAATCCGTCAAATCCGCAAACTGCTTCAATACCGCATATTCTTCGCTCTTGGGATCAGTCTTTTTCAGCACCTTCAGATGGGCGGCGACAGCCTTGGCGTCCACCTTATCCTTGTCGTTGAGGTGATCCTTCAGATATCCGTCATCGCCGGTCTGTTCCTCCACAAACTCGTCCAGTCTGCTCTGAGTCTCCTCGGCAACGGCCTGCGCCTCATTGATTTTCTTGCGTTCGGTGGCAAAGAATACGGACTCAAGCAGTGCCCTGGGCAGCAAAACACCCTCCCAGCCAATGACCCTTTCCTGACCCTTTTTCTTGCCGGAGGTGTATTCCCCCATGATGTTTTCCCATGTCCGGGCGGCACCATAACCGTCCACCGACACAAGATAAACATCGTCGCCCATGACTTCGTGCCAGTAGGAAAGCAGCACCTCGTAGACATCGTACTTATCCACCAGCTCCAGACCATCAAAGCAGTCAATTAACTGCTCCGACAGCTCGACGATATAGGGCTTGACTTCCGTGTCTTCATCAATGCTCCGAAGCCCGGGATCCACCATCTGCATCCACGCGTCAAAAGCCTCGTCGATGCGTTCGGCGTAGGCAGAAAATTCAGGGTCGTTATAGACCACGTTGCGGATATCCTCTTTGGGAATGTTCAGCCGATAATAGCCATCCCGCAGCTGAGAAAACAGCTTGTCTTTCAGACCGGGGAACAGTACCCAATACTTCTCCATGGAATCCACATCTGTCGCAGGAATACCGCCATGCAGATGTCCATCAATGTCCTGTAAATCTTCCGGGGTGGAGCTGTCAATATAACGGGGGATATTCAGGTTATACTCGTTTTTCTCTTTGATTTCGTCATTGGGGACAAAACGAGCATACTTGCGATCGTCTGTGATCTGCTGATTGAATGTGGTGACGATTTTGTAGATGTCCCTCTCACGCAGGCGGTTCTTATTGCCGTCCTTAACGAAGTCATGGCTGGCATCAATCATAAAGATACCCTTGCGCTCGGCGGCATCAGCCTTATCGATGATGATAATGCAGGCAGGGATACCGGTGCCATAAAACAGGTTGGCGGGCAGGCCGATGATGCCCTTGATATAGCCCTTGTCAATAATAGCTTTGCGGATAGTCGCCTCCGCATTGCCACGGAACAGAACACCATGGGGAAGAATGACCGCAGCCTTGCCAGTGCTTTTCAAGGACTTCAAAATATGGAGCAGCCACGCAAAGTCGCCGTTCTTTTCAGGCGGTCTGTCGCCATAGCCATCAAAGCGGCCATAATCCTTAAGACCATCCGTCCAGTTTTTTAGAGAAAACGGAGGATTGGCCACCGCAAAGTCGAAACGCTTCAGCACCTCATCATCGGAATCTTCTTCAAAATAGCGGGGAGCAGAAAATGTATTTCCTGCTCTGATCTCACCGGCAGCCTTGTTGTGCAGGACAAGGTTCATCTTGGCGAGACCTGCGGTGGTTACTTCCTTTTCCTGTCCTCAAATAGCAATCTCGAAGGGGGCTTCATCCGCTGCTCGAATCAGAAGTGAACCGGAACCGCAGGCAGGGTCATACACGGAGTAACCCTCGTCGCGCTCCTCGATGCTGTCGATGCCAATCACTTTGGCAAGAATACGGGAAACTTCGGCCGGTGTGTAGAACTGGCCCTTGCTCTTGCCGCTTTCCGTGGCAAAATGACGCATCAGATATTCATAGGCATCGCCAAGAATATCGTCACCGCTGGCTTTGTTCTTTTTGAAATTGAATTCGTCACGCTGGAAAATGGCAATCAAGCCGGTGAGCTTATCCACCATTTCTTTGCCGCTGCCTAACTTGGCCTCATCATTGAAATGGGCATTGTCGATCACGCCGCGGAGATTGTTCTCCCCGGCTTCTGCCAGCTTGGCAATGACCTTGTCCATTTCTTCACCGATATTTTTATTGCCCTTCAGCGCAACCAAATCATCGAAGCTGCCACCTTCAGGAACCGTAATATCGGCATATTTTACGCCCTTAAACTTGTCCGTAACATATTTCACGAACAGCAAGGTCAGGATATAGTCTTTATACTGAGAGGCGTCCATGCCGCCCCTCAGTTTATCGCAGCTCGCCCAAAGAGAACTGTACAGCTCATTTTTCTTTATTGCCATGTTCGTTTACCACGCTTCTCTTAATTTGGTATTTCTGCTTTCCCGCAAATTGGCTTTACGGAAACTGCGTTGTGTTATCTTTTCAATTTGTATACACGGTTCTTATTGCCGCCCTCTGCAATAACAACACCTTCATCCAGCAATCCCTTCAACAGCTGTTTGGCTCGTGTACTCTTAACACCCAGCAGTTCTGCAATATCAGCACTTCTGGCCGAAATATGATCTGTCAGGTAAGTAATAATTTCATTCTTTTGCCGTGCTGTTTTTATCGTCGTTTTTTTATCGTCACTTTTTATCGCCGCTTTTTTATCGTCACTCTTGGAGAATAAGAGCGTTAATGTTGTCCGCTCCGGCTCGAGTTGCTCTGTAATCTCCGGAGTTGTCCAATTTTGCTCGCGCCAGACGCGGAAGATATTCGGAATGCCGCTACCAGCACGCTCACCGATATCGATCAGGTTGAACATTTTCAGCATCGTTCCGTTCCGCGGATCAGAAACACCGCCGCTCTTTGCGGCATCAATTTCGATGCGGAAGCTGCCTGGGTTGGACATCGTAATGCTATTACGCTTTTTGACGATGACCAGCCCCTGTCTGCCGTAATAATCGGCATTCACCAGACAGTTGGCCAGTGCTTCACGCAGAGCCTGATGCACAGGGGTATCATCCACTCTGGTGCCGCCATCCATTTTAAACGGTACCTTAATGTCCTGAATCAGCTTGTTATAGACGCGGAAATAGAAGTCGTACACATTGCCGCTCCAGTCTCCGGAGGAGGAGATGATGCGGTCAGTCCAGCGGGTATCAGCGTCATACTGTTCCTGATAGTCCAGAAAGTAAGCATTGAATTCCCGCACAATGTCGTATTCATTGCCGAACATGAGAAGTCCGGCAGAAGTGGGATGCTTCTTCCCATCAGAGCCGATGCCCACAGCGCCCAGCTTCAGAAGGAAATCTTCATCCTCCAGCGCCTCCCATACATGACCGGGGCGGGAGAGGCGCATCCTCTGGCGATAGCTGCGAATGCTCTCTTTGTTGAACACAGTCATGTCCATTTCATTCAGGATGAGCATGTCCTGGGTTTTCACGGAAGCATCCCGCACCATGGCCTGATATTCTTCTTTGGTGCAACGGTAGTCGCCCTCACCGTTGCGGCGGTAGGTGCAGAGTGGGTTGCCATCCACATAAACCGGCTTATAAGAGCGCTCTGCACGGGGAACATTGATGACCACAATGTGGTTGCCATCCACCTCCTGGACAAATACGTCCTTGGAGGACAGCACATTAACGCTGGTCTTATTGGGGTTATTGACGATGTCCCAGAACTCCTTAATGAGTCTGTCAGGGTCGGGCAGATCTACCGTGTGCAGGGATTTATCCGCCCATTCTTCCACTCCCAGCAGGATAATACCGCCGTGGGTATTGGCAAAGGCGGAATAGGTTTCCCAAATGCTCCTGGGCAGCCCACCAAGGGCTTTTTTGGCCTCGATGCGGTTGTTCTCCCGATATTTTTCAAGATTACAGAAGTCGATCATACCGCACCCTCCTGAATTCTATTCTCACGCCAGCTTTTTTCAAGCGGCTCATAGGGGAGACCACACTCCTCACAGTACTGCTTCAGAGCTTTCATCGCCTTGATATTGGGGCGGGCCTTTCCGTTTTCCCA
>QAKL01000046.1 GCA_003343815.1 Clostridiales bacterium | reverse complement strand
CTGTTGCCGAGTGCTTTCGGTAAGGGTTTTACACTTTATATGTTAGCGGCGGTTTTGGCGGCTCTTGGCTACAGTGATCTGGCAGTGACGCACAGCGTGCGCCAAAAGACGAAATCTGCGGCGAAAAATCTGCTCATCTACGGCGCAGTGATGATTATTTTGGCGTTTTTGGGCGCGCAAAATCAAATTATGCTTATGTTTGCGGGTTTGGCGGCACCGCTTGGGCACGAGTTAATCATTTATTTCGACAAAAAGGCAGAGGAAAATGGCGAACCGATTTTTACCGAAAGCAGTGAGGGTGTGCGTATTTTGGATGTTTTAGAGAACAGCCCAGCGCGAAAGGCGGGAATTGCCTCCGGCGATATAATTATGAGTTTAAATGAGGCAAGTGTAAGGGATATTAGCGAGCTTACGGGTGGATACTGGCGCATCAAACGCGGCGAAAATTATTTCCAAGCATGGCTTCCGGCAGATAATTGGGGGATTATCCCCGTACCGCGGGTGCACAGAGGAAAATATGTATATTTCGGCGGTAATTTTGAATTACTGAAATTATTATGGCGCAAGGTTAAGAAAATATTTTCTAAAATAAAAAAATGTGTGCGATAAAAATTAAAAATAGATATAAAGCAGGTATTTATAACAACGATATGCACAAAAAATAATATCAAAAAAAACAAATAATAATAAATTATGGTTATTGTGTAGCATAATGATTGATTTTAAAGGAATATTATGCTATTATATTAATTGTTATGCTAAATATTTGTCAAATTATGCTTGAGAATTGTGGGTGTAAGAGATAAAGTTTACGCATACGATCATCTGCTTAAAGCAGAACTACTTTTATAAGGTTGAAAGGGGAAAGAATCATGAGTTGGGTTAGTTATCTAATTCCTTGCTTAGGTTTGCTGGCAGTAGCCGTAGCTATCTGCTTGGCTGTAGGTATCGGCAAAAAACCGGTCGGACCTAAGGAAATCTCTGAGATCGTAGATGCGATTCATTCCGGTGCTATGGCGTATTTGAACCGTCAATACCGCACTATGTTGATTTTCATCGCTTCTATGGCTGTATTAATCGTGTTAGCCGGTGTTGTGACCGGTGGCTCGAGCTTCTCTCCGCTTACTGCTATTCCGTTCTTAGTCGGTGCGTGCGCATCGATTTTGGCAGGTAATATCGGTATGCGCGTAGCTACTAAGGCTAACGGCCGTACTGCATATGCAGCACAGACTCACGGCTTGAATGCTGCTTTGCGTGTAGCTTTCAACAGCGGTGCTGTTATGGGCTTGTGCGTAGTAGGTTTATCGTTAACTGGTTTAGGTATCGTTTTAATTTTCTTTGGCGATAACCACGGTATCGTTTACGGCTACAGCTTGGGTGCATCTTTCGTTGCATTGTTCTGCCGTGTCGGCGGTGGTATTTATACCAAAGCTGCTGATGTGGGCGCTGACTTGGTCGGTAAAGTAGAGGCCGGTATCCCTGAGGACGATCCTCGTAACCCGGCTGTTATCGCCGATAACGTCGGTGACAACGTCGGTGACGTCGCAGGTATGGGTTCCGACTTGTTCGAGTCCTACACCGGTGCGATCATCTCCGGTATCGCTTTGGGCTTATCTTTAGGTATTCCTAACGGCGACATTGCTCCGTTATTAATTGCCGGTGTCGGCATCATTGCTTCTATTATCGGTATTTTGTGCGTGCGCACCAAAGAGGGCGGCAACCCGCAGAGATCTTTGGACTCCGCTACTTATATCGCTGCGGTTTTATCCGTAGTCGGTGCTTTCTTAATCATCAAAAATGTATTGCCTTCGACTTACACTGTTGAGGCTTTGGGTAAAGTCAGCACCTACACTAATACCGGCTGCTTTATTGCAACCATTTCCGGTTTGATTGCCGGTTTGATTATCAGTAAGACTACCGAATATTATACTTCCGGCGATTATAAACCGGTTAAACAAATTGCCGAGTCCTGCTTAACCGGTACTGCGACCAACATCATCAGCGGTATTGGTATGGGTATGTTCTCCACCGCAATTCCGATTTTAGCTGTTTGCGCAGCTATCGCTTCCGCATTTACTTTTGCTGGTTTGTACGGCTTGTCCTTGGCAGCTGTTGGTATGCTCTGCACCGCAGGTATGACTATCGCTGTCGATGCTTACGGCCCTGTATCCGATAATGCCGGCGGTATCGCCGAGATGGCAGGCTTGCCGGAGGAAGTGCGTAATATCACCGACCACTTAGACTCTGTCGGTAACACCACTGCTGCTATCGGTAAAGGTTTCGCTATCGGCGCTGCTGCATTGTCCGCTTTGGGTTTGTTCTCTTCCTTCACCAGAAGCGCAGGTTTGGAATATGTTAACATCATGGATCCGAAAGTTATCATCGGCTTGTTCATCGGTGCGATGGTTCCTTACTTGTTCTGCTCCTTGACCATGCAGGCTGTCGGTCGTGCCGCTCAGCACATGATCGAAGAGGTACGCCGTCAGTTCCGTGAGATCCCGGGCTTGATGGAGGGCAAAGCTAAGGCTGACTATGCTCGCTGCGTAGATATTTCTACCTCTGCTGCATTAAAAGAAATGATTATCCCCAGCTTGTTGGCTGTTTTGATTCCGTTAGCTGTCGGTTTCTGCCCGTTCTTAGGCAAAGCTGCTTTGGGCGGTTTCTTGGCAGGCGCTATCGCCAGCGGCTTCTTGTTAGCTATCTTCATGGCTAATGCCGGCGGTGCTTGGGACAATGCTAAGAAATACATCGAGGAAGGCAATTTCGGCGGTAAAGGCTCTGAGGCTCATGCTGCCGCAGTCAACGGCGATACTGTAGGCGACCCGTTCAAAGATACTTCGGGTCCGTCCTTGAACATCTTGATCAACTTGATGAGTATCATCTGCTTGACCTTTGCTCCGTTGTTCTTCTAAAAAATTACGGTCGGATTTTATCCGACCGTTTTTTATTGTCCCAAATATAAAGAAAAACAGCACAGATTATTCTGTGCTGTTTTTAATACCTATAAACCTATCAATATTTTACTAAATTAATTAAGCGTAAGCTTAGGCAGCTAAGGAATTGTACATTTTCATGATACGGGACTTTTTGTTAGCTGCATTATTTTTATGCAGGAGTCCTTTGCTTGCTGCTCTGTCAATAGTTTTGACGGCGATAGCCAAAGTAGCTTTTGCCTGCTCCACATCATGAGCCTCAACAGCTGCTTCGAAATTTTTAATAGCAGTTCTGACAGCAGACATAGCTTGTCTGTTGCGTGTATTATTAACTTTTGCGATTTTCGCACGTTTTGCTGCGGATTTAATGTTTGCCAAAGGTCTCACCTCCTTCAGGTAATAGCGTATAGGCTTAGGCTATGCAAAGTTCAACATGATCTATTATATCATGTCTATTTGGAAAATGCAACAAGAAAATCGCGACGAAAGTAAGTTTTTACGGGATAAATTCCGCATGGAGGCATAAGTTTTTTTGTTGGGGAATATATATGAAAAAGTAAGGGGGGCAGGCGATGAAGACGCGCAGGACGATAGTAATCACACCGAAAAGAGATATTTTGAAAATCAGTGCAGTAGCTTTTTTGCTGATTTTGCTTTTAATTTTTTTCTATAATCACGGATATTTGCAAAAATTAAAACCTATATTGGCGGCTATTGATCCGGAGGAAGTATTAGCGGAAGCTGTGCCGTGGCAGGAGAAAAAACTGCTTGCGGAAATATGGGACAGACTTTTAGGATATGATCCGACGGATGCCGGAGGTCAGATTGCAGCTAATTTATATTTTGGCGATAAAGATAAGCTCATGGGGGTGAGTCACATCGTCTATCGTGAGGTAGAAGAGGAATATTATTGGGACAGTACGGAGGCGATGACAAACTGGGAAGAGATGAAAGAAAAATTCGGACAAGTACATTTAAGCGATAAGGTCGGCGTAATTATTTATCATACGCATAATGCTGAGGATTATAAACCCTCAGCCGGAGCGAGTAAATCAGAGGGGCAAAACGGCGGTGTGGCTACAGCGGCTGATGTCCTATGCGACGGCTTGGAGCGTAAATATGGGATTAAGACGATGCATAATAAGACGCTGCATGATTATCCCGATTGGTCGCATTCGTATATAAATTCGTTAAAGACGGCGAAAGCACTGCTCAACAGCTATCCGGAGGCGAAAATAATTTTCGATGTACACCGCGATGCCGGCTACACCAGCAAAAATCCGACCACGGCAGTGATTAACGGTAAAAAGGCGGCAAAAATACTTTTGGTAGTTGGAGGCAATCATGAAAATTATCAGCAAAATTTAGCTTTTGCCCAGAGTCTGGAGGATGAGGGAGCTAAAATGTACCCTGATTTGATCAAAGGCATCCATATCGCCCAGTCAGCCCGCTACAATCAGCAGATCCACCCGCATGATATAATAGTCGAGGTGGGAAGTGATTTAAATACGCAGGAGGAAGCTAATTACGCTATGGAGTGTTTTGCGGATATATGCGCAGCAGTATTTAAGCAACTGGACTGAGAAATCAGTCCAGTTTTATCGTTTATCGATAAAAATATATTGACAAATGATATATTTACGCTATAATGAGAGAAAAAGGAGGCGTATGCTATGTGGCAGGATAACTCGAAATCCCTGCGCTTGAGTCGCTATTTGCTGTGGGCGGCAATAGCAGGATGGGTGCTTTCATTGATATTTTTCGGAAAATTATGGCGTGCGGATAAAATATATGCGCTTATTTATGCGGCTGATTTTGTACCGATTTTTTTGATTTTCCGCGCGATGCTCAAATTTTTAGCCAATATCACGGCAGGAGAGATTTTCTGCGCGCAAAATGTCGAGCTTTTGCGTAAAGTATCGTGGTATTGTTTGTATGGAGGAAGCGTTTTACTTTTAGCCAGTTTCTATCAGCCGATATTTATCGTCTGCGCCGGGGTAATCGGTTTTTATGGACTATTAATGCGGGTGGTAAAAAATATGCTTTCACAGGCGCAAGCTTTAAAAGAAGAAAATGACTATACGATTTAGGAGGCAGGAAAATGGCGATAGTAGTGGATTTGGATGTCATGATGGCCAAACGCAAGATTTCTGCCGGCGAATTAGCCAAAAAGATAGGGATCACCCCGGCTAATT
>QAKL01000086.1 GCA_003343815.1 Clostridiales bacterium | reverse complement strand
CGTTTATGCTGTATCTGCCGCATATGAAACCGCACAATCTTTTGTCGCTGGATTTCGATTGGTTCTATCGCAAGCCGTTGGTTAGCTTGGTTAGCGGGACTTCGCATGTCTGCTGTGCTGTACGTGACGGTTTGGGCAAGATGTGGCGCGAAATTTATGAAAGTTTCGGCCCGATCAGCGCCAATCCGATGCGTTTTATCGGGCGCTTGACAGGCAAAAATGTGCCTGAGCAATATGATCCCGAGAAGTATCGTCCGCCGATTGGCGAGCCGATGCTGGTGGATGTGGTTGTGCTTTTGTTTATCTTGTTTATTTTTGTGCTTATATAAAAGCTAAGCCGAGTAGCTGCAAATTTATAATTCTTTGCTAATGACACGATACAGTTAGTTTGTATCGTGTCATTTTTTCAAGGAGTATATGCAAAAAGCATATACTCCTTGAAAAAGCTTAAAACTTATTCTTCTGAAAATATGCAAATAATATACTAGCCAAAAGTAACAAAAGAGTATATACTTTAAATAAAAGGAGATGAGTTATTTATGACATTCGAAATTGATAATGAAAAAATCGGAGGGTATATAGCGAACTTAATTAAGCAATACTATAGTTCTGACCGAGATTTTTGCAGGCAATATTTAAAACGAAGAAATATTGAGTCTAATAATGATGAAGTAAGTAAGATGGCAAATCGTTTATCGCAAATAAAAAGGGGGAGAAAATCAATCCAAATTGTTGATTTGCCGATTTTTGCGGAGCTGCTGCATGTTTCGTGTGAAGAAATTTTGGCGGGCGGCAGTCAGTTAGAAAAAGATACAAGCAGACTGACAAATTTCACTATTGCTCAGTCACATGATAAAGATAAGTGGGAGGAGTACGTTAATGATGATCGGCAGCCTATTCTGTATGCCGATGAATATGGAAAAACAGTACTGGAGTATGCGATAGAGTTTGAAAATTATGATTTTATTAAGTTTTTAGTTGATAAAGGCTATATTTGGTTTGACAGCGGAAATGCAAAGGATTATGTAATGACATTTGGTGCCGGCACGAGTATTCAACAAATTAAATTTGTGGAAATTAGTGATGGAATGTTTATCCGAAAGTTAGATATAAAAGATTTGCCGGATAAGCTTTGCGAGGAGGATCGATTACGGATGAATATAATTTCGTTAGCGATATCTAATGATGATCCTGGTATGTTGAAAGAGCTGCGGGCGCGAGAAATACCGGAACTGTATTATAAGACATCGCTCATGCCTACTAACCACGATGTACCCAACCATGATAAAGCAGGGCTGGTACAGAGTATAGCTAAATCAAATGATAAAAAGGTGATAGCTTACTTTACCGAACCCTTTGAAATCATTGGCGGAAAGGGCTATCAACATACATTTGTCTTTCCGTATCTTTCCGAGCTGTTAGATGCAATGATTGTTAATCATAATCCGCATTTAAAGGAAGCCTTGGAAAGGGCTGTGAAGCATAATGAAAGCACCGCCAAAAAGCTAATGGATTTGATAGGAGAGACAAAAAGTTGCGATTGTTATTGCGAGAGATATCCCGAGCGAATGATGATTTATCGCAGCGGAGATTTTATTCATTTTATAAAGACGGCATGTACACAGACATTTGTTACAAATATAACAAAAATCACCGCAGACTACAAAGGCAATGACCGCGAAAGTATGTTCCTCATCGAGCGTCTGCAAAATTCTTATCAAAACATCATGAGTATGCCAATGCTAAAACATCTTGAGTAAGATAAAAAATTTTACATTTATCAAAGAAAGGTGGGTTTATGATGGCATTAATAAATTGCCCAAAATGTGGGGCATCAATCAGTGAGCAGGCAAGTGTCTGTCCGCAGTGCAAGGAAACTGTTTCGAAAGCGGACAGTATTATTTGCGAGGAATGTAAAACAAAGTATAGCTCCGATTTAGCAAGCTGTCCGCAATGCGGACACCCGACACCGCATAATAATAAAAAGAAATCGAAAAAATCACGCAAAACTCTGGCGCTTGTTTTATTGCTTGTTGTGGTCATCGCAGGGATTTTCACCTATCAGGCGTATCAGGAAACCACCTATTATAATAACATGGTAGATCTGGCAAATACGATGATTGACGGTGCTCAAAAAGCAGAGAATGCCGGAAATACTATTGTGGGAGTCTGGCATAATGCGATTTGGCAGACAAGAAATGATAAAACCGATAAGTATACGATGGCGAATGGGCGATTTGTAGATGATTTTAATGTAGCTCTGGATAATTTATTTGCCGATGAGGAGTTTATGCAAAGTCTCTCCGATATACAGACTCGGCAAGCGGAGGCTACTGATTTGATGAAGAAGATGAAAAACCCTCCCGATAAATATGCGGAAGCTGCCGCAGCTTTAAATGAGTGCTATGATAATTACATCAAATTCACCGGCTGTGTTATCGATCCCCGAGGAAGCTTAAATAGTTTTTCAGAGGATTTTGACAAATATGATGAGGCGGTGGCTGATTCTCTGCAAAAGCTGGAGCTTTATTTTGATTAATGATATAAAAATGCGGGAAGAAAGGAGAAAAACAGATGGGAAATAGCTTATTTGATTACAGTGACAGCGATATTGCTTACTCTGTCTCGGATAATATGGCCATTAACTCAAAGGGTGATTATCTTATGCGTATGGGGGGCGATATGGCGATGGATATGCAGACAGGAGAGCTGCATATGACCTCTAATTGGCCCGAGGATGACGAGTAATAAATGACGGATGTAGAGTTGTTCTGCATCCGTCATTTTTTAAGTTAGGTGAATTAGTCTCAGAAAGCAAAACAGGATAAAAATGGGCCAAAATTTATCAGAATAATTTGTAATTATTCTGATGTGCTTTGCCGATGTGGTTTCTCCTTGACAAAAGTATGGATTTTTAGTATTATTTTATTTATAGAAAAATTTTTGCATGATTAAAGGAGATATAAAAATGGCAGAGAAAAAAGATGTTACGATATTTACCGGGGAAATATTTTACGGGCTGACCTCGCAGGGGTTGGCGTTTCAAGATAGAGTTGATGTGGAGATCGAGGGCGATAAATTTGCCTGCTATGAAAATAAACGCACGATGCTCGGTAAAGCCAAGGGCACAAATTTACTGCGCCTGCCGCTACGCCGTGTAAACGGGGTGATTTTGGCTAAACCGTCCGAAATTGTCGAGCTGAGCAAAAAAGAAGCTGTTGGTGACGAGATGTGCGGTGCTAATGTGGCCGAAGCGGCAGAGTGGCTTGAAAAAAATGTGTCGGGCTTGGGCAAAGTCGCAGTCATCAGTTATAAAGGCGCGAAAAACATGCCTTTTAACGTCATTTTGCATGTCGATATGATGGGCTATAGTACAGTGAAAAAATTTATCCAAACTTTTGAAGCGGCTAAAGCCGAAAGCTTGGCGGCGCAGAAGAAAAAATTGGACGAGAAAAAAGAATAATTTTTAAAAATTACCAAGGAAATTTATGCGTGATGGGCGAAAAGTATTACCGAGGTGAGGATAATGAAAAAAAGATTATATAAATCTGCTACGGATAAGATGCTTTTTGGCGTGTGCGGCGGCGTAGCCGAGTATTTTGATATTGATCCGACGATTGTGCGCCTGGCTTGGGCATTGCTGGCGTTTGCCTGCGGTGGAGGGATCGTGGCATATATTGTCGCGGCGATCGTTATTCCCGATAAGCCCGAGTATGGGCAGGAATAAATGAGGTGAATGAAATAGCAACGAGTGAAAACTATATCAGTTTTGTGCTTGAGCAGTTAGAGGGTTTCGGTGCGGTGCGAGTGCGAAAAATGTTTGGCGAATATCTGGTATATCTGGCAGATAAACCGATTTTGACAGTGTGCGATGATACGGTTTTTGTGAAAAAAATGCCGCAGTTAGCGGAAATATTGGCTGATGCTGAGTGCGGGTTTCCCTATGATGGGGCGAAAGAGTGCTATATTTTAGATATTGAAAACCGTACGCTTGTAGCTGAAGTGATTCCTATTTTAGTGGAAATCACGTCTCTGCCGAAGCCTAAAAAGAAAAAAACTGCAGAAGAATAATAAAAAGCAGATGATCAAGCTGATTATCTGCTTTTTTAGTGAAAATTTTTAGGAAAAATCTGCGCAAATAATTGTATAGAGGCGGGTGATTGTGCTAAAATAATAAGATACGAAGATTTAAGCGGAAAGCAGGGATAATATGCGCAAAACATTTGTGACGAAAATGCCGGACAAAGCCGGAGCTTTTTTGGAGGCGGGGCGGATAGTGCGCAAATATAACGGCAATATTACGAGGGTTAATTATAACAAAGCGTTGGACGTACACACGCTGTTTTTGGAGGCGGAGGCAGAAAAAGAGGCACTTGAAGAGATGGAAGCGGAGCTTTTTCGGATAGGCTATCTGGAGAGCGCCGCCAGCCAGGATAAAATCATGGTGGTGGAGTTTACGCTCCGCGATGTGCCGGGGACGGTGCTGCCGATATTGGAAATATTGCATAATTTGGCGATCAATATTTGCTATATGAATTCGGCGGCAAACGAAAGCGGCTATCAAAATTTCAAAATGGGGCTTTTCGTGGAAGATACGAAAATTGCCAAGGAGCTTTTGGATCGGACGAGCCGCTTGTGCGCAGTTAAAATTCTGGATTATGATTTGACGGAAAAACTGCTGGATAATACGGTTTTTTATGTGAGTTTTACCAATAAAATGCGCACAATGCTTGATTTGAGTCAAGAAGAAGCTAACGAATTTTTGATTAATAGCAATCATATTATGCAGCTTTTGGATGAAAAGGACGAATCGCCCTTTAAGACATTTGATTATGTGGCGAAGTTTGCCGGAATGCTGAAATCGTACAAAAACGAGCATTTTATGCCGAATATTACGAGCCGTAAGGTGTCGCCTCATGTGGTGCTGACAGTGATCGAGCCGATTTGCGGAAGCAATATGTATATTTTGGACGACGGCGAGCATTTGCTGGCGATTGACGGCGGTTTTATGAATTACCGCGAGGAAATGCGCGATATTTTGGATAAGCTGTACGGCGATTTTACTGCGCGTGAAAGGGCGCTATTTTTGACGCATGCGGATATTGACCACTGCGGTACGGTTGATTTTTTCGATAAAATTTATGTGAGCGCCAATACTTACCGCAATTTCGCTTTGGAACATGAGGGTAAGGCGAATTTCCGCGAGCAAAATCCATTGCACGCGCCGTATGTCCGCCTGAGTAAGATCATTTCCGGCTACAAACCGCCCAAATTAGACAAGATGGCTGTTGTTGGCGAAAAGACGGATGAGGAAACGATGTCGGTGATCGGCGAGATGGATTTTGCGGATCTGCATTTTGTGCTGTACGAGGGCAACGGCGGTCATGTGAAAGGTGAAACGATATTAAAATGCACCGAGCATAAGCTGATTTTTACCGGGGATAATTTGGTGAACATCAAAGGCTTTTCCAAAGGACAGCGGCAGTTTAACGAGCTGGCGCCGTATTTGATGCAGAGCGTGAATATGGACTCCAAAGAAGCCAGCCGTCTGCGTGTTTTGATCGAAAACACGACCAAGGGATATTGGGTATGTCCGGGACATGGGCCGGTATTTAAAAATGAATGATGGAAGGAAAGCATAGATTTTTGCAAACAAAAAAGCACCTTTGCAGGTGCTTTTTATAGTGCGATAGAAAAGGCGCTGATGATGATAATGATGCCGAAAATGATAAACATTAGCACGGAAAACAGCGCGTAAAAGATGACGCCGTTTTTCTCGCCGAAACGCTCCTGATAATGCTTGATTTTTTCCGGCAGTTTGTTTTGGCGTACGGCTAAATTTAGGATAATCATATTTTGGATGCCTAAATAAAGCACGATTGCTCCGAAATACACATAAATATAACGCAGCGGAATCAAGCGGAAAAATGCCAAGACTGCCCAGACTAAAGCCGCCAATATAACAAATTTTTGGCTATATTTATGAAAATTCATAGGATTACCTCCTTTATTTTCTGCCATTATATCATATTATCGACAGAATGTACAGAAAGACATTGACAAAAAAATATATCGCTGATATAATTTAAGCATAATAAATCTTCAGGGCAGGGTGCGATTCCCTACCGGCGGTGATCCTTTTGGTTAGTCCGCGAGCCTTTTGGCCGAATCGGTGTAATTCCGATACCGACAGTACAGTCTGGATGAGAGAAGATCATTATACGCGCTTTACGTATTATGCTTCGCTTTTTCAAGTCTCTGGGGATTTTCAGAGGCTTATTTTTGTGCCTCTGCAAAATCTTTGTGGGTTGGGAAACAGGTGGTTTCGCCCATTTTTGGAGGTATGCAAGATGAAAAACAAATTATTTACGACAGCCAATTTGGTTAAAATGGCAGTTTTGGCGGCGGTCGGGGCGGCTTTGATGTTTTTTGAGGTGCCGCTACCTTTTGCACCGTACTTTTATGAGCTGGATTTCAGCGAGGTGCCGATTTTAATCGGTTCGTTTATCATGGGGCCGGTCGCCGGAGTGATTATGGAACTGGTGAAAATTTTGCTGAAATTGGCGCTAAAAGGCTCATGGACGTTTGGCGTCGGGGATTTGGGCAACTTTTTGATCGGCTGCTCCTTTATCGTGCCGACGGCAATTATTTACCGTAAAATTAAGGGCTTAAAAGGCATGATCATCGCCTGTGTAAGCGGGACGCTGTGTTTGGCTGTAGTAGGCGCCGTTTTAAATTACGGCTTACTGCTGCCGTTTTATGCGCAGTTTATGCCGATCGATCAGATTATCGAGTTGGGAGCCTCGGTGAATGCGTTTGTCTATGATATGAAAAGCTTGGTTTTGTGGGCGGTAGTGCCGTTTAATTTGCTAAAAGGCGTTTTGGTGTCGCTGATTACGCTTTTGTGCTACAAGCGCATCAGTAAGTCAGTGGAAGGATAAAGTATAAAAATAATTTTGCTAAAAAAATGTCAAACCCGCTTGCAATGTAGGCGGGTTTGTGCTATTATATCAGATGGTATATCACGCACGTTTGGGGATCTGAGGCAGGGAGCCAATTTAGGTCTGCACAGAGACGAACCGAGCGGAGGTATAAAATTTTAATCAAATGAGAGGAGGTGTCCATAATGGCAGTAATCTCTATGAAACAATTATTAGAGGCTGGTGTTCATTTTGGTCATCAAACAAGACGTTGGAACCCGAAGATGGCAACGTACATTTTTGCAGAAAGAAACGGTATCTATATTATCGATCTGCAGAAAACCGTAAAGAAAGTTGTAGAAGCTTATGACTTCGTACGCGAAGTAGCGCAAAGCGGTAAACCGATTTTATTTGTCGGTACGAAAAAACAAGCTCAGGAAACCGTTAAAGAAGAAGCTTTGCGTGTGGGCGAGTATTATGTTAACGAAAGATGGTTGGGCGGTATGCTCACCAACTATAAAACTATTGAGCAGCGTATCAAACGCTTGAATCAATTAGAGAAAATGGAAGCTGAGGGCACTTTAGAGCTTCTGACCAAAAAAGAGAAATTTAAACTCTTAGGCGAGAAAGAAAAATTGGAAAAATTCTTAGGCGGTATTAAAGATATGCCTGAATTGCCGGGCGCATTGTTTGTTATCGACCCGCGTAAAGAGAAAATTGCTGTCACCGAGGCTAAAAAGTTAGGTATTCCGGTAGTAGCTATCGTCGACACTAACTGCGATCCTGACGAAGTTGATTACGTTATCCCCGGTAATGACGACGCTATTCGTGCGGTAAAATTGTTAACTTCCGTTATCGGCGACGCTGTTTTGGAAGCTAAACAAGGTGCCAGCATGGACGATGCTGCTGAAGAAGCAGCAGAAGTTGCTGTAGAGGAACAAGCATAATTAGATATCACTAAGGAGGATTATCCAATGGCTATCAGTGCATCTCAAGTTAAAGAGTTACGCGAAATGACCGGTGCCGGCATGATGGACTGCAAAAAAGCTTTGCAGGAGTGCGACGGCAATATGGAGAAAGCTGCCGAGTATTTAAGAGAAAAAGGCATTGCAGACTCCGTTAAAAAAGTTGGCCGTTTAGCCAGCGAGGGCTTGGTTGTTTCTTATATTCATATGGGCGGTAAAGTCGGCGTATTGGTGGAAATCAACTGCGAGACCGACTTTGTAGCTAAAACCGACAAATTCAAAACTTTGGGTCAGGATATTGCAATGCAGATCGCTGCTTACAGCCCGTTATACCTGAACAAAGAAGAAGTTCCGGCCGAAGCTTTAGAGAAAGAGAAAGAAATTTTGACTGCTCAGGCTTTGAACGAAGGCAAACCGGAAAAGGTTGTCGAGAAAATGGTTGCCGGCAGAATTGAGAAATACTACAAAGAAGTTTGCTTGTTAGAGCAGCCGTTCATCAAAGACGACAAAATGAGCGTGGGCGATATTGTGAAACAAGCTATTGCCGAGATCGGTGAGAATATCACTGTTCGCCGCTTTGTTCGCTATGAAATGGGCGAAGGTTTGGAAAAGAAACAAGAAGATTTTGCCGCTGAGGTTGCAGCACAGATTAAATAGTTCGACCTCTATACGGATAAAACTGGGGAGGTCTTTTGACCTCCCTTTTTTAGTATGAATTGGAGAGATATCATGAGCGAGGCAAAATTTAAACGAGTTTTATTGAAATTGAGCGGCGAGGCATTAAGCGGCGAGGATGGCTACGGGATCAATGCCGAGGTGCTGCATTCAATAGCGGAGCAAATTACTGAAATTGCCAAGATGGGCATTGAGGTCGGGGTCGTCGTAGGCGGCGGCAATATTTGGCGCGGGCTGACGGGGACGAAAAAAGGTATTACCCGCACGACGGGCGACGCGATGGGGATGCTGGCTACGGTGATTAACGCTTTGGCTATCAGCGACGCGGTAAACGACTGCGGCGTGAAAGCGCAGGCGATGACAGCGACGGATATGGAGCCGGTGGCAGAGCACTATGCGGTGCGCAAGGCTAAAGCGGCATTAGAGCAGGGCAATGTCGTTGTCTTTGGCGGCGGTATCGGCAATCCGTTTTTCTCGACAGATACGACGGCGGCTCTGAGAGCGGCGGAAATCGGCGCCGATGTGATTTTGATGGCGAAAACGATTGACGGCGTTTACGACAGTGACCCGAAAGTGAATCCTGATGCGAAACGCTTTGAAACAATTACGCATACGGAAATTTTAAAATACGGTTTAAAAGTTATGGACGCTACGGCGGCATCTCTCTGCCGCGATAATCATATCGATATTTTTGTTTTTGATATGCTCACTGAGGGTAATATTAAACGAGCGGTAATGGGCGAAAATATCGGCACATATATTAAGGAGTGAAGAGGATGATTGAGACTATTAAGCAAGATGCTGAAGAAAGAATGGGCAAAGCAGTAGCTAATTTGAAAAAAGAATTTGCTTCGATCAGAACCGGCAAAGCAAGCCCGGCATTATTAGATCGTATTGTTGTGGATTATTACGGGGTACCGACGCCGTTAAATCAGATGGCAGGGGTATCCGCGCCTGAAGCGAGAATGTTATTAATTCAGCCGTGGGATAAAAGCGCTTTAGGCAATATCGAGAAAGCTATTTTGAAATCCGATTTAGGCTTGACTCCGACTAATGACGGTTCGGTGATTCGCTTGGTAATCCCGCAGTTAACGCAGGACAGCCGTAAAGAGCTGGGCAAAAAAGTGAAAAAATTCGGTGAGGAAGCTAAAGTAGCGGTGCGCAATATCCGCCGCGACAGCAATGACGAGATTAAGAAGTTAGAAAAAGCGAAAGAAATTACCGAAGATGATTCCAAAGCAGCGCAGGACGTTATCCAAAAAATGACTGATAAATATGTGGCTGAGGTTGACAAAGCTGCGGCTAATAAAGAAGCAGAAATCATGGAAATTTAATTTTTTACCCTTTAGGCGAGAGTCTAAAGGGTTTTTCATACGCAAAAACGCTCAATCTTTTCGATTGAGCGTTTTATTCTTTATGCTTATTCGGCTAAAAAGGCTTGAACTTTAGCAACGACATCGCTAATGGCAACATCGGCTGCTTCTTTTTCGGTGCGGAGTTTATACTCGACTAAGCCTTCGGAAGCGGCTTTTTTGCCGACGGTGATGCGGATGGGGTAGCCGATTAAATCGGCATCTTTAAATTTGACACCGGCTCTT
>QAKL01000071.1 GCA_003343815.1 Clostridiales bacterium | reverse complement strand
TTACCGCGATTTCCGCTGCGGTGCAAATGGGCAAAATCACCGTCCAAAGCGAGGAAAACGCCGATACTCTCACCTATCACATCGCAGGCGAGATCTTTTTCGCCTCGATCGGCACGCTTAATAATCAGCTTAATTACAAAACTGCCGCAAACAATGTTATTTTTGATTTTTCCCGTGCCCGCGTCTGGGACGAATCGGCAGCCACCGCTTTGCAAAAGGCTGTAGCGCATTTTAACAATAACGGCATCCAAGTACGTTTCCAAGGCTTAGATGATAGCAGCAAAAATATGCTGACCAAACTTTACGGCGATAAAAATTTTTCGATTGAGGGGTGATTATTATGTTAGATCTCGTTAAAGCCGGCTGTGAAAATATTGCTATCGAGTGCGACAATGCCAAAGATTTCAGCGCATGGCTCCAAGCCAATTTTCCCGAAAGCCGCGCAATAACACTCTCTGCCGGGCTGACCTTTACAATTGATTCGGAACAGACAGGAACTTTACTTTTTCTTAAAAGCGGCGACGAAAGCAGCATTTATGCCGCACCCCAAAGCGCCGAGCAGATTTTATGCCAAATTTACAACTCCCGTGCCGAGCTTAAACTCAATAAAATTACCGCGCTTCCCCGAGCGATCTTTTTCAACATTTTAAAAGATTTCGGCGATATCAAAGCCGCCGAAGCAAAAATCTCTGCCGAAATGGGCGCACAAATGCTCACTTTGCCGGAAATAAGCAATTTATCCTCGCCTAAAGGCGCATTGGTTTGCTTTTTATCCTCCGAAAAATCTCTCTGCCGCTTAGCCGCCTCCCATGTGCTTTATCTTGAGAAAGACTATTATTATCTTTTAAATTACTTGATGATTCATGCTCCGCGATATTTAGCCAAAGCCTATCCGACAGATGCTTGGCATTTAGTTACAATTCGCATGCAGGATAATTACGAAAAATACACCGCCCAGTATGAGCGGCTTACCAAAGCGATCGAATTTTTGGATTTAGGCTTTATCGCCGGCGAGCAGTGGAATCGCGAATTATCGCCCTTTGCCGAGCCCTTGGGCACCTATGGGCTTAGATTAATCACCTTTATGCCGCCTTTAAAGCTGAAATTATTCTTAATGGCGTTAGAGTACGACACCCAGGGTCGCCGTATCGTCAATCTGGATTTATATTACCACGGTAAGAAAATTTCTTGGCAGGATGTCTGCGGCAATAAAGAATACCGCAAACTAATCAAAGGCAGCGAGTTTTACTTACCGAAATCCATCCTTTTTGCTGCCGGTGATGACAAAGCCAAAGCGCTTACCTACGCGCACCGGCTGATCAAGGAACTTTTAACTCCCGCGGAAACAGAAGTGTTAAAAGAAACCGAGAAAAATATTCTCGCTTAAACTCAAAAAGCAGGCACGTATCAGTGCCTGCTTTTTTTATTCAATAATCGTTAAATAAAAATTTTATTTTTGGAGAAAGCTTCTTTTTTCGCCAAAAAATTTTCCTGTTGATACATCAAACCGATAATCTCCGTGATTTCCTCCATCGGTATCGACAAAACTCGGATAATTTCTTCAAATTGCTCCAAAGACATCTTGACTTTGCCGCTTTCCAAATTATTATAGCCGCTTTTGCTTTTATAGCCGATAAACTGCGCCATTTCCTCCTGCGTATAGCCGTTGCGCATCCGATAAAGCCGAATTTTTTCTAAAAACAATTCCTCAAACATGCTCTTCCCCCGGTTGTTGGTATTTTTATTCCAAAACATATTTTGCGATATTTACCGCATGATCGCCGATACGCTCCAAATTAGAAATGACATCCAAATATACCGCTCCGGCACTGCCGCTGCATCTGCCGGCATTTAAACGCTCGATATGATCCTTGCGCAGGCAGACCTCCATCTGGTCGATCATATCGTCAAAATCAATGACGTCTTTCGCCAAATCTTTATCGCCCGTACGCAGAGCCTCCATACTGTCGCTCAAAATTTGCTGGACATAGCTAAACATAGTTTTCAAACTTTCCTGCGCATTGCCGGAAAGATTAATATTATTTTCCGTGCAATAATCTGCCTGCTCCACGATATTTTCCGCATGATCGCCGATACGCTCCAAATCTCCGACCGTCTGCAAAATAATATAACTGCGGTTAGACAAAGACGAGTTCAAATCTTTCTTAAATGTCGCCTCAATGACATAATTCGTAATATCCAATTCCAGCGAATCAATCGCCGCCTCCATGTGACTGGCATCAAATTTATCCGTATCGTCATGCTCAAAAAAATAATTTCTCGCATGTCCCAGCGAATTTTTCGCCAAATCACCCATATGCAAAAGCTCGCGCGTAGCATTCGCCAATGCCACCGGCGGATTATTCAAAAGCAACGGCTCCAAATACAACGGCTTGTACAGGGCCTCCTCTTCGACTTTCACCGCGTCTTTTTTATCCGGAATAAGTTTAGTGACAATCGAAGCCAAAAGCGCCACAAAGGGCAGCTGCAAAGCGGTGTTCAAAATATTGAAAACGCCGTGCGTTTGAGCGATCTGCATTTTGACATTGATTCCGTCCCAGCCTCCGGCAAAGAAAAAGACAAGGTTAGTGAAATGCTCGACAATAAACGGCAGTATCCCGCACAAAAAGAGCGGCAAAAAGACTACCGTACCCAAAACTTTAATGATTAAATTGACCAAAGATGCTCTTTTCGCATCGGTACTCGCGCCGAAACCCGCCAAAACCGCAGTTACGGTCGTGCCGATATTATCGCCAAACAAAATAGGTATAGCTTGATTGTAAGTAATTACTCCCTGAAAAGCCAGCTCCTGCAAAACGCCGATCGTCGCCGCCGAGCTTTGCACAATAGCCGTTAATCCTACGCCGATTAAAACGCCGATCAACGAATTATTATCCACTTGGCCCATCAACTGGGTAAAGGTATCGGTATACGCTAACGGCTTTAAGCCGTCGCCCATGACATCCATCCCGTAAAACAAAAGACCAAAGCCTAAAATAGCCTGTCCGATATAATTAATCCTTTGCTTTTTGGCAAACATATAAAGCAGCACACCGACAAAAATTATCGGCAGCGCGTAATCCGTCAAACTGATACCAATTAAATACGCGGTCAAAGTCGTGCCGATATTGGCGCCCATGATGATGCCGATCGCCTGCTTTAAGGTCAAAAGCTTAGCATTAACCAAACCCACGGCAATGACGCTGGTACCGCTGCTGCTCTGGATCAGGCATGTCACGATAATACCGGTCAGTACTCCGCGCAAAGGAGTACGCGTGCCTTTTTCCAAAATCCTGCGCAGTCTGTCGCCGGCTATCATTTGCAGTCCGTCGCTCATTAGGCGAATACCGTACAAAAACATCGCCAAACCGCCGACAACGAGGAATAATATACCCATTTTGTCTACCTCCGTAATTGAGACAATTTGTCTGTTTCCAACCGTATCATTTTACCACATCTTTACCCAAATATAAACCTTTCTTAAACATTTTTTTGCAAAATTTTTATATTTTTTTCCGCCATTTATACTCCATAGCAAAGCTAATTTATTATTATACGTTTAACTCTGCTAATACTCACTCAAAGGAAAAATTTCAGCTTGTAAATAAACACTATCGCCAAAAAGATAATCTGCACCGCTACCGCAAAAATAATCATCCAGCGCCAGTCACGCATATCGGAGCAATCATTTTCATTGATATAATCATCAATCAGCCCTACTAACTCCTTTTGCTGGTCCTCCAGCACTTTGTAAAAGCACAAATTGCGGTAGCGCATCTCCACCGCACCCGGAGATAAATTTTTGCGGACATACTCCCGCACCAGCGCCTCTACTGCTTCCAAATGCTCGATTTGGTGTAAATCCAGATCCTTAATATAATAGCGTGTTTTCGGCGAAAAGCTGAAATATCCCAACAAAACTCCGCCTAACGCCAAAGCACTGTACCAAAAAAGTTTCACGCTTTCGGGATTAAAAACCTGCATTTGCAAGTCAGCCGCACACAGGAAAAAGAGCAGCAGATATAGCAAAAACGATAATTTTTCGCAGTGGTGCTTTTTAGATACCAAACGCAGGGCAAAGACTAAAATCAATCCTGCAAAAATGAGATTACCGATTAAGCTAACCATTTATCTCACCTAATCCAAAAAGTCGAATTCCAAACCGCAGATATTGACCGTATCGCCGTCTTTGGCGCCTTCTTTGCGCAAGGCTTTGATTATACCCATCGCCTCGACTATCTGCAAAAATCTGTTTAACGAATCCTCATTATCCAGCTGGCTGCGGCGGTAGTGGCGCTCGATATCTGCACCAGAGACATAATAAACGCCGTCGGCACCCACTTCGATTTTAAATTTCTCCTCTTGCGCCTTCGCCTCAACTTTGGTCACTTTGACCTCATTTTCCGGCGCTTCCTCGATTTCCTCCTCTTGATATTCCTCCAAAAGCTGCCATACGCGATAAACAAGCGCCTGCAAGCCCTGACCTGAAACAGCGGAAATCGGAAAGATTTCGTACTTATCGCCGTAGGCTTCCTTTAATTTTGCCAAATTGCTCTCATCAGCAGCAATATCGCATTTATTCGCCGCGATAACCATCGGACGCTTGATTAATTTAGCATTATATTTCTCCAGCTCGGCATTAACCTTGGCAAAATCATCTAACGGATCGCGTCCCTCCGAGCCGCTGATATCCAGCACATGAATTAATACTTTGGTACGCTCGGTATGGCGCAGAAAGCGATGTCCCAGCCCTGCGCCGTCCGCCGCGCCCTCGATCAATCCGGGGATATCAGCCATGACAAAGCTATGCCCCTCATCAACTTTGACCAAGCCTAAATTAGGCGTAATGGTCGTAAAATGATAATCGGCAATTTTCGGTTTCGCCGCCGAAATATGGGAAATCAAGGTCGATTTTCCGACATTGGGGAAGCCTACCAAACCGACATCAGCTAACAGCTTTAACTCTAAAGTAATCCAGCGCCCCTCGCCTATATCGCCGTTTTCTGCCAAGGTCGGCGCGCGGTGTGTCGAGCTGACGAAATGCGTATTTCCTCTACCTCCGCGGCCGCCTTTAGCCACGACGACCTCCTCGCCGTTACGCGTGAGATCCGCCAGCACCTCATTGGTCTCGGCATCGCGCACCACCGTACCTACCGGCACGCGCAAAATCTTATCCTCGGCATTTTTCCCATGCTGCGAGCTTCCCATCCCGTGACCGCCGCGCTCGGCTTTGTAGTGCGTCTGATAACGGAAATCAATTAACGTCCGCAATCCCTCGTCCGCTTTTAAGATAATCGAGCCGCCGTCGCCGCCGTCGCCGCCCGCAGGCCCGCCAAGCGGCACATATTTTTCGCGGCGAAACGCTACCAAGCCGTTACCGCCATCTCCCGCCTGAACGTGTACTTTTGCATAATCATAAAACATATATTTTCCTCCGTTTCGGATTATTCTTCTAAGATCCCAACCATTTTCATTAGTGCCTGCGCATTGCTGGTGTGACAGCGCTCCGGCTTGATCGTATAGTCAAATTTCAAATGACCGTGGTCGTAATATTCCTCAAAATGATAATTCACACCCTTGACACTCTCTGCCTGCGCCAGATCACACAACTCGAAATCGTGCGTGCTGACTAAAGTTAAAACCCACGGCTTATTAAGCGTTTTTAGCGTCACCTCCGCACCGATGATGCGGTCGGCAGAGTTAGTTCCTTTAAATATTTCGTCAATTAGCGCCAAAAGCGGCCGCTTTTCTTTTGCATACTCGACCATACCTTTTATCCGCAGCAACTCTCCATAGAAAGTCGAGATCCCGCGGCTCACATCGTCGGTAATGCGCATCGAGGTCATCAGGCGCATTTTGGAAGCACTGAATTGTTCCGCGCAGACCAATCCCCCGGCATAGGCCAGCGTTAAATTGACGCCGATAGTGCGTAGAAAAGTCGTTTTTCCGCTCATATTGGAGCCGGTAATGACCGCCATGCCGCCGTCTATAGCAAAACTGTTGGCAACCGCTTTGCTTTCCTCCAAAAGCGGATGCGTAGCGTTCGTAAATTTGAGCTGTGGCAGTTCGTCCTCGGTAATCGTAGGTACACTCCACTCTTCCTTGACATAGCTTAGCATAGCCAAAGAATACAACTCCTCGAAATCGCCGATCGCCTGAAACCACTCGCCGGCTTTCCTGCCGTATTTCAGACACCAATTATTAAAAAGTCTTAGCGCATGGTAATTCCACATCATAAGTCCGCATAACGGCAGATAAAACAGCGAATTTTGCACCTTGAGCATTGCAGAAATACGGCTTAATGCACGCAGTCCCTCCTCGGCTCCGCCCAAATCGCCTAATTTCGCTGCGCGCTCCTTTAAATACGGTGCCTCATATTTTCCCGTATTTATCGCTTTGGCTAATTTATCATACGCCGCCAGCGGACGATACAAATCATACAGCATATCCAAAGTATCCTTAATCGCGCCGTTGGCATACATCGATAGAAAAAGCTGTGCCGCGATCAGGAAAAAGGCAGGCTTAAAGCCGATAATTCCCATCATCGCCGCAAGCACCGCCGTAATCGTCGCTACAGGCAAGCCGAAGCTCAAAATAGTTTTCCATAAAGGCGCCTTTTTGCCGTTTCTGATAATCTGCAAAAACTTCTCAACCTGCTCGCGGTTCTCTTTCTTTTCGCCGATATATTTCTGCGCGATACTTTCGAGTTTGATCGCTCCCTCGGGCGTTTGGCTCAATTCCTGCACCGCAGCGGCTCGCTCGTCTAACTGAGCCAAATATTCACCTTTTAGCGCCCGCGCCAAAGAATCGCGACCGTTCATCGTATGAGCGATGCTGATATACTGAAAAACCGAGCGCTTGCCGAAAATGTCCAAATCCACACCGTTGGTATATTTTTCGTCCAAATATTCACCGCCGTCATCGGAAAACTCGTACCAATCGTCGCTCAAACGTGCCAAATAACGCTCCAATACTGTCTTTTCCGCGCCTAAAAGCTCAGCCTGCTCGTTCATCTTTTGGTCGAAGCGCACCAATATTAAGAATGCCGCTAAAGCCGCTATCGTCACCATCATTCCCAAAGTCGGACTTTGTTTCAGCCAAAGCGCCAGACCCAGCACAAATACAACGGCGGCTGCTAAGCGCAAATTGGCGATATGCGCACGTTTTTTATCAGCTTGCGCCCACAAGCGCTCCGTTTCTTTATATCTATCAGAAAAATATTGCTTTTTCATGTCATACCTCCCTATTTTCCCAATTATTATATCCAAGACTCGCGTCCTTTATTTTCTCCCTCAAAAAGCCAAGTATTTTTATTATAACACAAAATTGCCGTCTATGGCGGAAAAATTATGGATTTAAGATGAAAAAGCAAAAATATTTTTTGGACATGCTATTAGTCTTATTCGGTAACTAAATAATCATTTTGTTTAAGCTTCTTTTAGCTGTATCTATATGGCAATATTAATTTAAGATATTTTGCTTAAAATACAATTTGGCTGAAAATCATAGAACCGATAATCATCATTACGGAGTTCATTTCTATTCCACCGGCAGAAAGAGATCCGATCAAAGAAAATGCAATCATAACTGCCATATTGTTGCAAAAGTTTGTTGCGATTAATACTGCAACGCATATCACAATTGCTAAAGTTATATTGCTTAATCCACCTAATACAGGTGCAAGTAAACCCGAGAGAAAAGTACCGAATCCGCTTTCCGCAGATGTCCAAGCACCGCCGACAATCGTTGCAGAACCGACCAGCAATATCAATTCCCATGAAAATCCTTTTCTTGTAGCACTGTTAATATCCAGCAAACGCTTGCCGTCTACCCTGACAATCATCATAATGGCCAGAATAGCAAACAACCAGCTGTAAACCCCTATTTTAGCAAAAAAGTTTGTTATAGGCGAATCAATTAAACTGCCAAAACTAATAATCGTAGCTCCGATGATGAATAATAACATCCCCGCTAAAACTCCTTTTTGATGCTTGGTTGCTTTCATACTGGCATCGCCAAATATAGATAAATCTATGTCGGCTATTTTAGACGCATCACAGCGAATCAGAAACATAAAAAGCGTATAACCGGCAGCTAAAGCAAAAGAAAAAAATACTCGCAGTCATCATATATTGCGGATAAGTTCCATTTGTTCCTAACTTAGAATTTGTTGCTGTCAGTGATATTTCTACGTCATTAAGCGTTGTTTATTTAGAAAATCATGTGCTGAGCGAAGCTGAAAAAATAGTTGTGAGTTATATCAAAACCTACATTTTTAATTTACAATTTATATCTAAACAACTGCTGTAGCATGAGAAATGTCGTAATATTTCAGCAAAGTCAAGAATATATCTGCAAAAAACATCTCTCTTATGTAAAACCGGTATTTTTTCACAAATACTTACTCGGCAATATTTTATCAAGTGATATTAATTATTCGTGATTAATCCTGATGGTCCGATTTCAATATATTCTACAAATAACATTTCTAACAAACTCGTTGCATTAAAAAACCAGAGGCGACAAAGCATTCGCAATGTCGCCTCTGACTATTTATTCATAAACTATTTATCAATAAAAAATTTGAGATAACGGTGTTAATACTGCTATTACTAAGATTAAACAATATATTACCGCTGTAATGGAAGCTGTATAGTCGGTTTTGGCTGAAATAATAGGCTATCCAAAATACATAGCCGATGTCGCCGAATTTCATCAAAAACGGTGCCATTTTAGCACTTAAAAAGGCAGAAATACCGCCATCAATAAGAACAGTTAAATCATTTTCTGTGTTGCGCGGCGGCCATGCTTCACAGTAATTCAAAGCAATGCTGCGCTTTCCTTCTTTTTCAAAAGCTTGCCATATAAAATAAGCTGTTACATTGCTGTTATCCCAATTGGCTTCTTCTAAATTTAGAGCCGAGCCCAGTGTTTGATTAGTATAGCAAGTTATACCATGAGTGCGTGACCAGCAGCCGGTCGCAATCGAAGTCCAGTTCGGCGGTGTTACACTCGGCAGACAGCCAATCATCGCCAGATTCTCATTCGCTGCACCATTAGCTAATAACTTTTTTTAATTCGGCATTTTTCCTGTATCCATCAACCGCTGCACCTATACAGGATCAGCAGCATCTAAACCGATTACCATCGCTCTTTTTAAAGTCATAACAATTCCTCCGCATATTTTGCAATAAAATTTCACGCAATACTTTGATCAACAGTATCTACATATTAAATCAATTTGTGAATTTCAAAAATTCGTTTCTTTTTTACCAAGCACTCTTGCCTCCATCAGCTATAATCGTCGCGCCGTTAATCAAAGAAGATTTTTCACTGGCCAAATAGACCGCTAAATCGGCGATTTCTTCCGGACGTCCCATGCGAATATTTTTGACTCCTTCCTGCACTCTTTTGGCTCCATAAGGATGATAAACCGCATTATGTCCTATCTCGGTCAATACCGCTCCGGGGCAAATCACGTTACACCGAATACCATCCGGTGCATACATATAGGCAATATTTTTACTTAGTCCCACCAGCGCAAATTTTGATGACACATACGACGCACCGCTGCGACCGCCTCCTATCCCGCCACCTGAAGCTATATTAATAATATTACCACGACTTTCTTGGGTGAGCATGAGCCGCACAGCTTCCCTGCAAATCATAAATGGACCGTCCAAATTCACTGCCATAACTCGCTCCCATAATTCATCCGTAACATCAGCTATCGGCTCCATATTGTCCATAATGCCGGCATTGTTGACCACAATATCCAACCTGGCAAATGTTGCTTTGATAAAATCAAAAATTTTACTGACATCATCTTTCTTGCTAACATCCGCCGAAATCGTAAATAGCCGCTCGTCATGACCGAGCTCCTCTGCCAGTTGCTCCAGCTTTTCCTTTCTTCTGGCTACGGTAAGGACATACGCACCCTCCTGCAAATACTGACGCACGATTTCTTTGCCCATTCCGGCACTACCGCCTGTTACTAATACCACTTTATCTTGCAAAAGCAGCTCATTCACTTTTATCTCTCCTTCTGTGCTTAAAATAAGCATAATCAGGTATCTCGTTTTTTAAGCCGTCCTTGGTCAAAAGCCCGATATTCTTCAGCATCCAGCTCAGCATATCGGCTACCTTAGCGACATTTAAACGAAAATTAACCTCGTTTTCTTCCATATCATAAAAATAATTAAACTGAAAATTTTCTACATAATACCACGCCAAATCATATATTTCCTTTTCCACCCCAAACTCCTGCCGTTGACAGTGAGGGCAGTATAATTCCTCGCCGGCTCCGCCGTAAATATCATACACAATCAATGCTGTTACCAACTCGCCGCCACAGTGCTTGCACACCACTCTTTTGGCGCGCTCGGTCAGCTCATCATGGTCATAGCTGCCAAACGACCGCCCGTAATTACTGATAATGCTCACTTTCTCACCTCTATCTCCAAACTCTCTCCTCCATTTTCAGCGCTGCTCCGATAGAAATATAATAATGCCCGTCATTATTTCCTGCCTTAGTCGGCATGGCAAAATATTCGCTCAGGCAAGCATCATTGAAAACAGCGTCAATATCTCCTTTGGCAAAAATTTTCCCCTGCCGCAAAAGCATGGCTTTTTGAAAGCAAGGCAAAATTTCTTCCGCATGATGGGTCACATAAATCACCGTAGCTGCCGTTAATTCGACAATTTGCGCCAAAGTGTTTAAGAAAAAATCCCGTGCATAAACATCCAAGCCGTTTAGCGGCTCATCTAAAATCAAAAGCTCCGGCGGCGTCATCAGCGCCCTTGCCAAAAGCACCCGTTGCTTTTGCCCCTGCGAAAGCATACAATAGGGATAATCGCCCTTGGCTGCTATACCAAAAGCCTTCAGAAGCTTTCTGGCGCGAGCGACATCGTCGTCGCCTATCATAGCTCTGCGCCCGAATCCGCCGAATTTCGCACTCAAAATAATATCCAAACCGCTCTCACTATGAAAGCAATTATCCAAATAAGAAGCACTGACAAAGCCTACTTTGCTACGCAAGCGCACGGCATTTTGATAAGTCAATTCCTCGCCGAATAATCTGACCTTTCCCTGCTTAATCCCGCGGTAGCCGCCTATCGCACTCAAAAGCGTCGTCTTTCCGCAACCGTTTTGTCCGAAAATCACCCAGCTCTCGCCGCGCTTTACCTGCCAATTAATATCCTGTAAAATAAATCTGCTTCCCTGCTTGACCGCCAGTGACTCTGTTTCGATTATATTCATTTTTCGCCTCCTTTGGACGGATAAACAAGCAAGGATATCCCGTGAAAGGATATCCTTGCTACCGTTATTATTTAATCAAGCGGCCGTAAGGAGCCCATTCATCACCGCGATTATATTTAGCCTCATCGAAATCAGCCAAGGCCTGATAAATGACGCCGCCCTCGACCGAACCGGGCATTTTGGTATCAGTCAAATGGCATATAGTAGGTACGATATCCGTCAAGCGTACCGGACGGTCGATATATTCGCCTTTTTTCAAACCGCCGCCGGCCATGATGCACAAATTCTGCATGGACCAGCCCTCATGATGCACTGTCGATACGACATTGGCATGCTCATTGTTAAAGGTCGGCACCAATTGGAACAAAATATCACCGCAGTGAATACCGCCCATGCCCAAATATTCCATCTCATCGCGCGTAAAGCAATGAGCAATAACTCTTTTACCGTCCTCATTGCGATAATTATACAAATCGCTGATAATATCCAGCACCAGTTGATGATAATCCTCCGGTTCAACGATACCTTGAGGGTCGCGCCCTTTCAGATTAACATAAATATAAGAAGAACGACGGGCTACAGCCTTGGTTTTGCTCCAGTCAATCTGCATCTTGCCATTTTCATCATAATAAGTCACCGTATAGCCCAAATCGCCCATTACCTTTGTCGACAAGCTGCCGATATGTCCGATACCTGCATACTCATCTCCTGCGCTTTTCGGCATACAGCCGTGGTCGGATACGACAAAAATAGCCGTCTCATCGTCCAAATACTTCATCATTTCACCGATATACTTATCGTTTTCGGTGTAAACCGCATCAATCAAATCCTGATAATACTTATGCTCCGCATTGCGCCCGGGGACAGTCTCATTGACAAACCAATGCTGGAAATTATCGATAGAGTGAATATGCACATAGAAGCACTGCCAATCCGGATATTCCTTAAACAGCCAATGGCTGGCTTTGGCAAACCATTCGCAGCCCTCCTTGGCATAAGAATCAAAAACTATCTTGTCATTCTCCTTATGGTCGCCGCGGACATTAACCGAAGCAAACTGCAGCATAGGACCGATCTCATCATACATTTTATTTCCAATCGCTTGCGGATAGAAATACTCAACATTATCCAAATCAGCCGCATGAGACATGAAAATCAAAGCCTCAGAGCCGTCAGCGGCCATATCGCACAAATATAATTTATACGCTACCTTGTGCTCAAAATCATCAATCATGTAATAGTCGTAGATAAATTCCTCCGACCAGTTGCCGATACCGCTCACCGAGCCCAAAGGCTCTTTATTACGTTTATTTTTATAAACCGTCACCGTATCATAATGGACGCCGTCAGATGCCGTCACTACAAAGAAACGGCGGATAGTCCCGTTAGCCAAAATTACCGTTGCTTCCTTGGCTCCCGCAGGCAGCTCAAAGCTCCAATTGGTCGGATCTTTAAGCGGAGTTTTGATTTTATCCGCTTTAGACGGGCGATAGCTTTCCTCATGATCGCCGCTTTTCGCTTCCGCTTCCAAATCCTCCGGTGCCGTAGGATAAGACAGCACTCCTGCCGGCATCGCCCAAGAAATACCGTTTGCTCTGGAGTCTACAGATTTCTTCTTCATTTCTTCATATTGGTCACCCATGATGATGCAGTCTTTATTATCACTTTTTACCGCATGAGGAATAAATTCCATCTGGAAGTCGCCCTCTGCTAAGGTGATAATCTTTTGATAATCACCGTTGCA
>QAKL01000053.1 GCA_003343815.1 Clostridiales bacterium | reverse complement strand
GACGGACAGGAGCCGCCAGCTAAGCCCGATGGCGAGGCAGATTTCGATGGACAGGAGCCGCCAGCTAAGCCCGATGGCGAGGAAGATTTCGACGGACAGGAGCCGTCCGCAAATCCTGATGATAATGCTGATTTCAACGGACGTAGACAGCCGCAAGGAGGCATGCTGAATGCCGATATGCTGCAAGCGCTTTTAGATGCTAATGTAATTACGACTGACGAGTATAATACTTTGTTTGCGGCTTTGCCGACACTGCCTGAGGATTAAACAAAAAAGACCTTGAGAAAAATTTTCTCAAGGTCTTTTCGCAGACAAATTATTTTTGCGCGTTTTCCGCGTCAGCTTTACGGATCTGGGCGCGCTTGATTTTGCCGCCGATAGTTTTTGGCAATTCGTTGACAAACTCCACGACGCGGGGATATTTATAGGGAGCGGTGGCTTTTTTAACGTGATTTTGCAGTTCTTTAACTAATTCGGGCGAGGGAGAATAGTTTTTGGTCAAAACGATAGTAGCTTTGACAACTTGACCGCGGATCGGGTCGGGTACGGCGGTAACGGCGCATTCCAAAACGGCAGGGTGTTCAATTAGCGCGCTTTCGACTTCGAACGGCCCAATGCGATAGCCGGAGCATTTGATGACATCGTCGTGACGTCCGACAAACCAATAATAGCCGTCATTGTCGCACCAAGCGACGTCTTTTAAGTTATAGTTGCCGCTGCCAAGGGCTTGTTCGGTATTTTCGGGATCATTATAATAACCGACGAATAAGCCGACAGGCGGGTGATTGATGACATCGCAGATGACGATTTCGCCTTCTTCACCGCGCTCGCAGGGCTCGCCGTCGCTGTTCCACAGCTGGAGATCATAAATCGGGGAGGGTTTGCCCAAAGCACCAGGGATCGGCTCTACCCACGGAAAATCGGCGATCAGGACGCTGCCCTCACTCTGACCGAAACCGGTGCGGATTTTACCGCCGGTTAAAGCCAGCCAGCGATTGAAGACCTCGGCGTTTAAAGGCTCGCCTGCGGTGCACCAGTTAGCGACGCTGGATAAATCGTAAGAAGCGACATCCTCCTGCAGCATGAAGCGATACATAGTAGGAGGTGCGCAGAAAGTGGTAATGCGGTATTTTTCGATGACGCTCAAAAGCTTTTTCGCGTCGAAACGGATATAGTCGTGTGCAAAAATCGTAGCGCCGCAGATCCATTGACCGTAAATTTTGCCCCAGCCGAATTTAGCCCAGCCGGAATCGGTCACGCTCAAATGCAGTTTATTTTCCTGCACTTGCTGCCAATATTTCGCGGTAACGATATGCCCTAAGGGATGTATATAGTTGTGACAGACGGATTTAGGCATCCCGGTAGTGCCGCTGGTGAAATACATCTGCATGATATCGGTATTTTTCGGGGCATCCTCGCCTGTCGGGCGCTCTAAGGTATCGGAAAATTCTTTAAATTGCTTATTAAAGCTCAACCAGCCTTCGCGCTCTTTTTCGTTAACCAGCAGGAAATAATTAACGCTTGGCATTTCCGCTTTAGCGGCTTCGACTTGGTTAATAACATAATCGTCATCCACGCAGATGATCATTTCGGCTTTGGCGGCGTTAGCGCGGTAAACGATGTCTTTTTTAGTGAGCTGCAAAGTGCCCGGGATAAAAATTACGCCTAATTTGATCAAAGCCGTGGCGCAGATCCAGTATTCCCAGCGCTGGCGCAGGATGAGCATGGCAACGGAGCCTTTCTTTAAGCCTAAGGATTTGAAATAATTGGCGGCTTGGTTGGATAAGCGGCTCATTTCGGCGAATGTAAAGGTTTTTTCGTTGCCGTCGTCGTCGCACCAGACTAAAGCGCGATGGGAGCCGTTTTCTTCGGCCCAGCCGTCAACTATGTCAAAACCGAAATTGAAGTTTTCCGGAATGTTTACGGTATAATTTGCTTTGAAATCCTCGTAGGAGTCGAACTCCTGACGAGGCAGAAATTTTTCTAACATAAGCTTCTACCTCCTAAAATTATTCTGCGATAACGGCTAAAAATACTGCCGGCTCATCACCATAGCAATTTTGCCCGTGGGGAATGCTGGAATTAAAGTAAGCGCTGTCGCCGGCGTTTAAGATAATTTCTTTATCGTCCAGCATGAGGCTGACTTTGCCGGAAATAACGTAGTTAAATTCTTCACCGGTATGGACGGACAAACTGGTACGGGTTTTGGTCGGATCCAACGATACCATCAAAGGCTGCATCAGGCGGTTGGAAAAATGATAAGCCAATCCTTTGTACTCATACCCGGGATAGCGCTTGATAGTCTGTCCCTCGCCTGCACGGATGATTTGGTAAGTGTGCAGTTTGGAGGATACGCCGGAAAGAATTTCCGAGCAGTCGACGTTGAATTTTTTAGCGATTTGATAGATGAAGCTGATCGGCACATCGGCACCGGTTTCTTCGTATTTTTTGTAAGTTTCCAAGTCGATTTTCAATTCAGCGGCCAATTCTTCCTGCGTGTAGTCACTGATTTCTCTCAGCTCGCGGATGCGAGCAGCAATTTCGTTTAATTCATCCATGGTGTAACCCTCCTGTAATGGTAAAATAAAAAAGCTTTCGTCTCTTTTTGAAAAAGAGACGAAAGCTTAGCTTCCGCGGTACCACTCTAATTGATATTTTTTAAATATCCTCTCATACATAAAAATATGCGTTTCCGTAACGGGGAAATACCGTCCTTCCTATGATTGCTTTCAGTCGGCCGCTCCGGGGAGACAGCGGAGACAAGACATCTGCCGATTTGCACCAAATATCGGCTCTCTGCGAAGAATGTTGATTGCTCCTTAAACCCCATCATTGCGTTTGAATTTTAAATTAAAAATTATTTTAGCGAAAAAAGCCGGAGTTGTCAAGCAGAAGTTAGTAAAATGAACAAAAATTAATTTATTATTTCAATAACCTAATTACGGTTTTGGTAATCGACATGCAAGACCTCGAGCAAAAAGATAAAGAGTGGCACGCCGATCAATAATCCCCAGACGCCTAAATAGCGGTGTCCGATCAATAAAATGATGAACACGATGCAGACGGGGAGTTTGGTGCGGTTGCTCATGAGCTTAGGATTGAGGACATAGCTTTCCACGGCGTGAATAATCAAAATCATCAGCCAGACGCCCAAAACTTTGGATATCCCGCCTAAATTGTAGGCAATGATCGTAAGCGGCACAAGCGAGATGAAAACGCCGGCCACAGGAATTAAGCCTAAAAGAAAAATCATAATTCCAAGACCGATGACCGAGCTGAACCCCATAATTTTTAAAAGCAAGGTCGAAATAACGCAGTTAATGGTGGCGATTAAGACCTGAACTTTCATCACATCGGCAAATGTTTTAACGAAACTTGCGGCAAAGCCCAGCATATAACTATAAATATTAGCGATACGGCTTTTTTCTAAAGCACGGCCGAAAGCTCGCAGTTGATCCTTTTCCAGTAAAATAAGCAGGCTCAATAAAAGCGCTAAAAAGACATCCAAGCTTAAACTGGTCAAAGTAGTAGCACAGGAAGCCAAAAGCTGCCCGATTTTACTGAGATAATCGTTTAAATGCAGACGCTCAATAAAAACATTGGCATAATCGGGCGTCATTTCCATGGCGATATTGGTCAAATCGAAATGATTGAACGCGTAAATTAAATCCGACAGCTGGCGGGCGACGACCGGCGAGAGGCGGTAGACGCTGTAGACCAAAAGTAAGATGAAAAGCGCATAAACGATAAAAATATTGAGCTTATAAGGCAGGTAAAAATGCAGGTATTTTTGACTGTTGTGTTCGATTAGATTTAAAAGCTGGTAAAAAATAAAGGTGAAAAGAAACGTCAGAAGGACGATATTGAGCATATACCAAAACGTCATTAAAATCAAACCGATGACGATTAGCGATACGACCAGGGCACGGCGCGGTGTTTTGTCAGTAGGTGAATTAGTCATATTATCTCCTTAATAATCAAACGAAAAACGATTGGTGATATGCGGATTCATCTTGGCGCCGATCGCTTGGTGGATAGGGTGATTGAGATAGGTGGGGAGGGAGGCGGAGCTTTTTAACTCCATCTCAATCATGATATCCATATTGCTCTCGCGCGCGATGATATTTTTATGTACGATAGCAGCTAAAATATCATCGGGCAAGGCTTTTTTTAGCTCTGCGAAAGCAGTTTCTATTTCCAGATAAATTTCCTCGGTCAAATACGACGGTTCAAATTTCAAAAGTACGAAATGTTTCATCAAAAATCCTCCTTTAAAAGTTTCTGTAATAATTATAGCGCAGATTTAGGCTATTTTCAAGAAATAAAGTGTGTGTTTACGAAAAACTTATCATTGGGCGAGAAAAAGCTGGACAAAGCTGCGGAAAAAGTGTATAGTAGAGAAAATTTGAAAATATATGAGGGTGAGGGTAATGAAAAACATCGACGAGGTGCGCGAATTTTTTGCTCATGACCGCTTTGCGGCGGAAAGCGGTGCCTATATCGAGGAAATAGGCGATCATTACGCTAAATGCAGCATGGAAATTACGCCGAAACACTTAAATGCCGCAGGCGCGGTAATGGGCGGAGCGACGTTTGTCTTGGCTGATTTTGCATATGCGGTGGCGGCCAACTGGCAGCATGAGCCTAATGTCGGCAATGCGGTTTCTTTAAACAGCAGCATTACCTTTTATGGCACGGCAAAAGGCACGAAATTGATTGCTGAGGCACACTGTCTGAAAGACGGGCATACGACCTGCTGTTATGAAGTGCTGGTGTATGATGATTTATCGAGACCGGTAGCGGCGGTCATGATGACAGGTTTTAAGAAAGCGTAAAAGCCGTAAAGGGGAAAATTTAGCTGAAAGTCTTTACAAAACGAAAAATTTTTGGTATAATATTAAAGTTAAATAAGCGCCCGTAGCTCAGTGGATAGAGCACCGGCCTCCGGAGCCGGGTGCGTTGGTTCAATTCCAATCGGGCGTATAAAAATCGGCAAGTTTCGTGAGAAACCTGCCGATTTTTAATTATTACTTATTCATTCTTCATTTTTCACTTTGTTTTAACGAAACTTACCGATTAAGTAATAGTGAATAATTAATAAGTAAAAGTGTTTTTGTTTGAAAAATGGGCAAAAATACTTGATTTTTCAGCCAAGTGCGCTATAATAAGGTTAGCAAAAGCTAACAGAACAGAAGATTAGTTTATGTTTATTTGGGCAAAGGAGAGATTAAAAATGCAACAAATTACTTTAAAAATTGACGGGATGTCCTGCGGGATGTGCGAAAACCATGTAAACGATACGATTCATCAGAAATTTAATGTGAAGAAAGTTACTTCTTCGCACAGCAAGGGTGAAACGGTGATTTTGACTGAGGACGATATCAGCGCCGATGCTTTGACGGCTGCTTTGGAGCCGACGGGGTATAAGATGGTGGATTACAAAGCAGAGCCCTATGAAAAGAAAGGTTTATTTGGCCGCTTTCACAAGTAAAACAGACGAAACGGAGGCGCATAAATGGAAAAAGCGGATTATAAAAACTGGGTGCCGTTAATTTTAGTGGTAGGCTCCGTCACGAGTGCGCTGCTCGTGGGAGTGCTGTGGTGGATATTCGGCATAAAGACGGTATTTGCCTTAACGGTTGTAAATAAAATATTGTTCGTGATTTTAGGCATAGCTTTTTGGGGGTGCGTAATTTTTGCGCTATGGAGTATCATCGCGCGCTGCGCCTTTTCGTATACCGGCAAGAAAAAATTGGCGAAAAAGATAGTCGAGGGTACGGCAAAATATGTCGTTTTGCCCGAGGGCGGCACAGGATTAGACGTGGGCTGCGGCAGCGGCGCTTTGACGATTGCCTGCGCGAAAGCCAATCCCCAAGGCAAAATGACCGGCATCGACCACTGGAGCTGGGAATATCCGGCGTTTAATCAAGCATTATG
>QAKL01000055.1 GCA_003343815.1 Clostridiales bacterium | reverse complement strand
AGAGTTTTTTTATTACGAAAATAGTAAGCTTTATTTTAGCGTAAAACCTGCGGAGCGGGATATTCCTCGCCGAATGTTTCGACGGTGACTTTTTCCATAACCTCAGGATTAATCGGTTTATCGCTGAAATTGGTGGGAACTCCGGCGATGCGGTCGACTTCGTCCATGCCATCAATAACTTTACCGAAAGCGGCATATTGTTTGTCCAAATGCGGAGCATTCTGGTGCATGATAAAAAACTGACTGCCTGCGGTGTCGGGCGCCATGGTGCGCGCCATGGAGATAACGCCGCGCTCGTGATTTAAGGTGTTCTGTTTAAAGCCGTTAGACTGGAACTCGCCTTTGATATTGTATCCCGGGCCGCCCATGCCGCTACCTTGGGGGCAGCCGCCTTGAATCATAAAGCCGGAAATGACGCGATGGAAAATGAGGCCGTTGTAAAAGCCGTTTTTCGCCAAAAAGATAAAGTTATTAACGGTGTTAGGAGCCATCTCGGGATAAAGCTCGATTTTGATTTCGTTGCCGGATTGCATAGTAATGGTTACTATCGGATTAGGCATAATTATCATCCTTTCTGTGAAACGAAAAATATCGTTAAATTTTACATTTCTCATTATATCATAAGAGCGCATATTTGACAAATATATTTTGAGAAAATCTTAAGAAAAGGAAAAAAACATTTGCATTTATAAAAAAAATGAGTTAAAATAAGGGTAAGATTTAAAGAGGGGGAAGAGATATGAGCGTAAAAAAGATCAAGGATATTATGCATGACGAGGTTTACAGTGTGCATTATAAAGCGACTATTAAAGAAGTTTTGGAATTGATGGTCGATAAAGAAATCAGCGGCGTACCGGTTGTGGATGATGATAATTATGTCGTGGGTTTTATCAGCGACGGCGATATTATGAAATTTATCGCGAAACAAGATCCGCGCATTATAGATATGACCAGTTTTATCACCGTGTGGTATGACACCGAAAGCTTTGAGAAAAAGTTGGACGATTTGATGAACTTAAACGTCATGGAGTTGGCGACGACCAAGGTCGTTTCGGTGGACGAAGATTTTGATATTGATGAAGTAGCTAAAATATTAGGCAAAAAGAAAATCAAAAAAGTGCCGGTATTGCGCGACGGCCGCTTAGTCGGCGTGGTAAGCAGAGCACACATCATCCGCTATATCGTCAGCACCAGATTTTTGAAATAAAATATTGTGAAACTATTATGGGCTGCGAGCTGTCTGGCTCGGGCCCATATTTGTGTAAATAAAAATATTTTGAGGAGGAAATACTATGGCAGAATTAACGGAGAATAATAAAATAGTAGTAACGGTTGTAGGCAAAGATCAAAAGGGCATCATTGCTAAGGTAGCAAGTAAAATTGCGGAAATGAACGGCAATATTTTGGATATCAACCAAACTATCATGCAGGGACATTTTACGATGATTATGATGGTGGATTTGGCTGAGAGCGACAGAAAATTTGTCCAGTTTAAGGACGAATTGGTGGCTTTGGGCGAGGAGATGGGCATGGTTATCACCTGCATGCATCAGGATCTCTTTCAGTTTATGCACAGAATTTAGGAGGTAGCAATATGCCGATCAGCATTTCCAATGAAGAAATAAAAGAAACAATTCATATGATCCAAGCGGAAAACTTGGATATCCGCACGATTACCATGGGTATTTCCCTCCGTGACTGCGCTGACAGCGACGTGAAGAAAACAGCAGATAAAGTATACGAAAAAATCGTGCGCTATGCGCATGATTTAGCCCATACCGGCGAGGTGTTGGCGGAGGAGTACGGGGTGCCAATCATCAATAAACGTGTCTCGGTAACGCCGATTTCTTTGATTGCCGAGTCCTGCCAAACCGACAGCTATGTACCGATCGCCGAGGCGATGGACAAAGCGGCAAAAGAAATCGGCATTAACTTTATCGGCGGGTTTTCCGCATTAGTGCAAAAGGGCATGACCAAAGGTGACGAGGTACTCTTAAAATCGATCCCCGAAGCTTTGGCCAAGACGGATTTCGTCTGCTCCTCGGTCAATGTCGGCAGCAGCAAAACAGGAATTAATATGGACGCGGTGCGCCTGATGGGGCAGATCGTCAAAGAAACTGCGGAATTGACGAAAGATAATGACAGCATCGGCTGTGCGAAATTGGTAGCTTTTTGTAATGCAGTCGAGGATAACCCTTTTATGGCCGGCGCTTTTCACGGTCCGGGTGAGCCGGAGGTCGTCTTAAACGTCGGGGTAAGCGGTCCTGGCGTTGTCTTAAACGCCGTGCGCCGTATTCCTGATGCGCCATTTGACGAGCTGGCGACAATGATCAAAAATACAGCGTTTAAAGTCACCCGCTCCGGCGAGTTAATCGGCAGAGTGGCGGCGAAACGTTTAAATATTCCTTTTGGTATCGTTGATTTATCTTTAGCGCCGACTCCGGCGGTAGGCGACAGTGTGGCAGATATATTAGAAGCGATGGGACTGGATCGCTGCGGTACGCACGGGACGACGGCAGCTTTGGCTATGCTCAATGACGCTGTGAAAAAAGGCGGCGCGATGGCTTCCTCCCATGTCGGCGGTTTAAGCGGCGCGTTTATTCCGGTAAGCGAGGATGCAGGTATGATCCGTGCGGTAGAGGACGGAGCGTTATCCTTGGATAAATTAGAGGCGATGACCTGCGTTTGTTCGGTCGGCTTGGATATGATTGCTATCCCGGGGGATACTACGGCAGAAACTATTTCGGCAATTATCGCTGATGAGGCGGCAATCGGTATGATTAACAAAAAAACTACCGCGGTGCGCGTGATCCCTGTCTGCGGCAAAAATGTCGGCGAGACGGTAGAGTTTGGCGGGCTTTTGGGCTATGCGCCGATTATGCCAGTTAATCAGTATTCCTCGGCGAAATTTATCGCTCGCGGCGGCAGAATCCCTGCACCGATTCATGCGCTGAATAATTAGGAGGGTATAATGCTCAAATTTTTGGAGCGCAAAAAAGATATAAAACCAGAGCCGATTAAAGAAAAGCCTTTAAGCGAGATGTCCTCGGAGGAGGCTTTGCAGGCGACGGTGGAGCGACTCACCAGAGTCATGGAAAAAATGCGCATCGCCGAATATGTGCAGTATTTGGAGCATCCGTGGCGACTTTTATGGAGCAACTTTTTGATCGGCGTAGCCCGCGGACTGGGCAGTACGATTGGGCTGGCGATTATTTTGGCAATTTTGTTTTTCATTTTGCAGCATATCGTCATGCTCAATCTGCCCTTTATCAGCGATTTGATTACCAAAATGATTTATACTGTGCAGGAAAATCTGCGCTATTTTCAGGGCGGCACATTTTAGGGGGAGGAAAGATAATGTTTCGATTTTTGCTGGTTGTCGCAGTGATTTTGGCAGCAGATCAGCTGAGCAAATATTTAATCAGAGCAAATTTTGCTTTGGGCGAAAGTATGCCGATTATTGATAATTTTTTTCATCTGACATATATTGAAAACCCCGGTGCAGCCTTTGGCTTTTTGGCGAATAAAACCGTATTTTTTGTGATTCTGACGGTAATCATAGTCGCGGTATTGATTTATCTGGCAGTGAAAATGAAGGATAAACACTCTTTGAGCTATTATGCGTTTGCTTTGGTCATAGGCGGAGCTTTAGGCAATTTTTATGACAGACTGAGCAAAGGTACGGTGACGGATATGTTTGATTTCCGCATCTGGCCGGTATTTAATGTAGCGGATATGGCGTTAGTGATCGGCTTACTTTATATCGCTTATCGCTTGATATTTCACGGGGAGGATTTTTGATGGAAGAGTATAAATTTACCGTGAAAGAGGACGAAAACGGTAAGCGCTTGGATGCTTTTTTGAAAGAAATATTTGACGATTCGTCGCGTACCTTTCTGCAAGGATTGATAACTAAAGGTGAGGTCACGGTAAATGAAAAAGCGGCCAAAGCAAATTATAAAGTGCGTTGCAATGATGAAATTTATGTGAATATCCCCGAGCCTGTCAGCATGGAAATATTGCCTGAAGAGATGGATTTAGACATCGTTTACGAGGATGCGGATGTCCTAGTAGTGAATAAACCGGCAGGACTGGTCGTCCACCCGGCGCATGGGCACTATAGTGGGACATTAGTAAACGGGCTTTTGGCGCACTGCCACGATTTATCTGGGATTAACGGTGTCCTGCGCCCCGGAATCGTGCATAGGATTGACAAAGATACATCGGGACTTTTGATGATCGCTAAAAATGACGAAGCGCATCAGTCTTTGGCGGCGCAATTAAAAGAGCACAGCGTGAAGCGCGCTTATTATGCGCTTACACATGGGGTGATCGCCGAGCCTGAGGGGCTGGTAGATGCGCCGATCGGGCGTCATTCGACGGAGCGCAAAAAAATGGCGGTTAATCTAAGCGGTAAAGAAGCGCGGACGCATTACTATGTCAAGGAGCGTTTCGGCGAGTATACATTGGTTGAGTGCCGCTTGGAAACAGGGCGCACACATCAAATCAGGGTGCATTTGGCGTATATCGGGCATCCGTTGGTCGGAGATGAGCTTTATTGCCATCGTAAAGAAGCCTTGGGTTTTCCTGGTCAGGCGCTGCACGCTTATAAATTAGGCTTTACTCACCCGAGGACGGGGAAGAAAATGTGCTTTGAGGCTCCGCTGCCTGTATATTTTCAAGAGAGCTTGGATAAGTTAAGAAAAGAAATGAATGACTAAATTATGTGAAAGCAGTCATAATTATTTAAACCTATTTATAATGCAGACGGATTGCTATGTACGACCTGCGAGAAAAATCATAAGCAGACTTTATAGATTTATGATAAAATATTGTATTATATATGCAATAAAATTTATAAAAAACTATTTACAAACTATAAAAGAAGTGGTACTATTTAAGATAGGTTTAAAGGCGATAGATATACTATTATAGGAGGTAATAGACATGTTAAGCGATAGTATGCGCGTATTTATTACAGTTGCAGAAAAGAAAAACTTTTCCAAAGCTGCGAAAGCTTTATCCTTGACCCAACCGGCCGTCAGCTTTCAGATCCAGACTTTGGAACAGTACTATCAGACAATGTTATTTGACCGCGTCAATAGGCATATAAAACTAACTTCCGCAGGTGAATTATTATTGGAATATGCAATTCACATGAATAATTTGCAGGCAGAGCTGGAGAAAAATATGCAGCAGCTGACAGGTCATGTCAAAGGAGAGCTTTTGATCGGCGCCAGCACGACCATCGGCGAGTACATTTTGCCCTTTATCGTTGGCGATTTCAAAAAAGAGTATCCTGATGTTAATGTCACCATTGATATCATGAACAGCGAGCAGGTTGAGAATTTGGTGAAAAACCGCAGTATTGATATCGGTATCATCGAGTCCGATCCGCAGGATAAAGACTTGGAATGCACGAAATTCTTGGATGACGAGATGAGCTTGATCGTTCCGGCAGATCATCCGTGGGCCGCTAAAGGCAAGATCACTTTAGAAGAACTGCGTGAGGAGCCGTTTATCATCCGCGAGCCGGGCAGCGGCAGCCGTTTGGTAGTCGAACAAGCTATGATTGACGCTGATTTTGATATTGAGACGTTAAATGTCGTCATGGAAATCGGTAATACCAGTGCGATTAAAGCGGCGGTTATCAGCGGTTTGGGCATGGCGATCATTTCTAAATGGGCGAGCAAAGACGTCGTCAAAATGGGCAAAGTCGCTCAGGTTGACATAGAGGGTCTGAATATGCACCGCAACTTTAACATCATTATGAATAAAGAAAAATTTGAATCAGAGGCAGCAAGCAAGTTTATTGATTATTTGAATGCTTTGGATGTGCCGGCAGCTTTAAATGTGATTCAATAACTATAGCAGTAATTGAGATAGGAGTGAGGGTATGTTAAACGACAGCATTCGCGTCTTTTTGACAGTCGTAGAAAAGAAAAGCTTTTCGAAGGCAGCTAAAGCGCTGTTTTTAACTCAGCCGGCCGTAAGCTTCCAGATTCAGATGTTGGAGGAATACTACGGTACGCGTCTGTTTGACCGCGTAAGCAGAAATATCATTTTAACTGAAGCGGGGCATTTGTTATTACAGTATGCCAATGAGATGAGCCGCCTGCAGGCTGATTTGGAAAACGAAATGCAGGATATGACCAGCTCGATCAGAGGTAAACTCTGCATCGGTGCCAGTACCACTATCGGCGAATATATCGCGCCGTATATCATGGGTGCTTATAAGAAAAAATATCCCCAGGTTCAGATGAGTTTGGAGGTATCCAACTCTGAGGATATCGAGGCGGCTGTTCATGATACTGCTTTGGATATCGGCTTGGTCGAGGGACCGCCGATCGGTAAAGATTTGGAGAGTATTCCGTTTTTGCAGGATCAGCTGGTGTTAATCACCAACAACGAGCATCCGTGGGCAAAATTAAACAGTATTTCAGTCTTTGAATTGGACAAATATCCGTTCATTTCCCGCGAAAAAGGCTCCGGTACCCGTATGGAAGTAGAGATGCACTTAAAGAAAGCCGGATTCCCGATTAACAACTTGAACGTTGTTATGGAATTAGGCAGTACCAGCGCGATCAAAGCTGCGGTCGAAAGCGGCTTGGGCGTCAGCATCATCTCTAAATGGGCAGTTAAAGAGGAATTAAAGGCAGGCCTCCTGTCGCAGGTAAAAATCAAAGAGGACGAGTTCTACCGTACTTTGCGTATTATTTACCACAAGAAAAAATTCCGCACGCAGGCTTGCGAAGAATTCTTGCGTTTCTTGAAATCCGATGATTTGGTGCAAATCTTAGAAGAAGAATGAAGCTTTGAGCCCCTCGTTTGAGGGGCTTTTTTGTTGAGCAAAAATGATTGCTTTATGAGCGATGTAGCGCAAAATAGTTCACGAATCGCAGTCAAAAATAAGCTTTTGAGCGATTTTTATTGAAAAAGCGTCATTTTAGCGACTATTTAGCAAAAATTATTAAAATTAGAAATAACTTTGTTAATTTACTTGACATTTTATG